>JAZQAQ010000147.1:0-14885 GCA_045545255.1 Eubacteriales bacterium
GGAGGTATTTTTTATGAAAAAAACTTGGACTTACATTTTAATTCCCGCAGCGGTCTTGCTTGTATCAATGTTTTATCTGCTATTGGCGGGGGAACGGGATGCCGAGAACGTGCGGGAGCAGGTGGTGCGTTTTCACGTGGTTGCGGCTTCGGATTCCGATGCCGATCAGGCATTGAAAATCAAGGTGCGTGACGGTGTTTTTTCCCTTGTGAAGGAGCTATTTTCGGATTGTAGCAATGGGGAGGAAGCGCTGGAGACGGCGCGTGCCAATCAAGCAATTCTGGAGGCGGAGGCAGAGCGGATCTTGCGGGAGAGCGGTTGCGGGGAGGGCGTGACGTTGGAGATCGGAGACCGTTATTTTCCCACCAAGGCTTATGGCGCACTCTCTTTTCCGCCGGGGACTTATCGGGCGGTGAGCATTCGGATCGGTGACGCAGAGGGGCAAAATTTTTGGTGCGTCCTCTATCCTGCCCTTTGCATAGCCCCTGCGGTGGCGGCGGAGCAGGCAGAGGAGGAGCTTACGGCCGTTGTGGGCGGGGAGGGAACGGACTTCCTCAAGCGAAGCACCGAAAAACAGCGAATCAAATTTGCTTTAGTGGAGTGGTTTGAAAAAATTATCAAAAATTTCTGAAATCTCGAAAGATTTTTTAAAAAACCTCTTTATTTTATTTCGTAGATATGTTATGATAATCAAAGAATAAAAGGTGGAGGTATCTCTAATGAAAAAAGCAATCAGATTAATCAGCCTTTTAATGGCTTTGATTTTGGGCCTGTGTATGTTCACCGGTTGCTCGAATGAGGGCGAAGGCTCTTTGGAGGAGCCCAAACTGGAAACATATAAGATGACCATCGGTATCCCTGTCGGTCCCAATGACGCAGAGTGGGCAGATTGGGAATCGGTTCTTTCTACGATTGTCAGTGATTTTGAAATGTTCTATAGCTTCAAGGTGAGCTTTACCAAAATTCCTCTCGATAATGAGAAGGAAATGAAGAAGTTCATTAAGAAGGTGGAGAACGGCAAGGTTGCTTGCTTCTTCACTTCCCGTGAGGAATTTGTGGATACTTTGATCGAGAAGGAGGCACTGCTTCCTTTCGATTCTCTTCAAAGCAAGTATGAGGCCTTCTTTGAGAAGTCTCCTGCCGGCATTCTGCAGATTGCGGAAGACTCCGATCTGAAGAACTATATGTTCCCCCTCTATGGCAGCTTCCAGGGTCTCTATTATAACCGCACCCTCTTCAAGGAACACGGCATTGAGAACCCCACTTCTTGGGATAATCTGCTGGCTGCTATTGCGACCCTGAAGGAAAAGGGCATCACCCCCATCGCTGCAGGCTTCAAGGATGAAGGTCTGGACTATATGGTGGAGGAGCTGATTATGACCGAGGGCGGTGCCGCTGAGCATAGCTATCAGCCCACCTTTGGTGTTATCTCCAGCTGGGAGCGTGCCGTTGCCGATATCAAGACCCTGCAGGGCTTGGGCGCATTCACTCCCGATTGCTATAACGTGACCTTTGATTCCGCTGTGGAGTCCTTCCTGAACGGCACTGCCGCAATGATCGTCGCTCCCTCTACTGCCTTTGGCGGTAAGCTTCCTATGGATGACGTGAAGGTTGTCGGCTTCCCCTGCACCCCCACCGGTCGTCGGGAAGAGGGTTCTTTCATCGGTGAGTTTACTCACGGTATGTACATCAGCAAGGAATACTTCACCCAGATGGATGAGGACGGTCGCTATACCGATGCCATCGCCGAGCTTTTGGGCAAGGATTACCTCGGCTCTGCCGACTTCTACGATATCTTCAAGGACGAATCTACCATCTATGCAGACTTCCAGTACTATAAAGATCTGAACGGCACCAATTTCGAAGATTCTCTGGGTAAGCTGGTCGAGAAGGCTACTGCCGCCGATGTTCCTATGCGGAATCAGGCTTTGACCTTTGATAAGACCATCGAATGCTTCCGCAAGGCATTGACCGGCGCAGATGTCCAGACTGCTCTGCAGGAGGCAACCGATGCAGAGATCGCGGCTGCCGATGCCCTTGCAAAGGCTGAGGAAAAGTAAGAATGCTTGCAAAGTTTTTGGGCTGCTGCCGCTGGATCGCTAAGCATTGGGCGGTCTCGTTGGCAATCTTTCTGGTGATTTCCATCACCGCAACGACCTTGATCTGCTGGAATGCCTTTGGTAAGGAGAAACGGGAGATCGTCCCGATTTATCTCACCGTCACCGGGCTTGGTGAAGGAAAGGATATGGTCAAGCGTGAGCTGAAGGTGGAGGAAAGTGCCACCGTTGCCGAGATCTTTTCGCTGAAATATCCGAAGATTTACGATACCTTTCAGCAGCCGCTGGTGATGAATAACGTGTTCCAATCCTTTTTGGGAGTCCGTCCGTCGGGCGGTAAGCAATTTTATGTCAAGATCGACGGCACCTACGAAAACATTCTGACGCAGGCCTATACCTTTAAGGGCTGTATCGTCGAGATCGAATATCGCTAAAAGATCCTCCCGCAGCCGCTTGGTTGCGGGAGTTTCATTCCTTGTAAGTTTAATTTTCCATCTGTTTATTAAAGGAGTAAAAACTGTGTTTCGTATTTTGAAAAAGCAAGCGCTGAATCCCACCGTAACCAAAATGGTGATCGAGGCGCCTTTGGTTGCAAAAAAAGCTAAAGCAGGGCAGTTTATCATCCTGCGGGTAGACGATCGGGGAGAGCGTATCCCCCTGACGGTTGCCGATTACGATCGGGAGGCAGGGACTGTCACCATCATTTATCAGATCGTCGGTGCCACCACCATGCGGCTGGATCAGCTCCGCGAGGGGGATTGCCTTGCAGACTTTGTGGGTCCCTTGGGAAAACCCACCGATGTGGAAGGAAAGAAGCGGGTCGCGGTTGTAGGTGGCGGCGTGGGCTGCGCCATCGCGTTGCCGGTGGCAAAGGCGATGAAAGAGTCCGGCGCAGTGGTAGACGCCGTTGTGGGCTTCCGCAATCGGGATCTGGTGATTCTGGAGGAGGAATTTAAAGCGGTCAGTACCGAATACCGCCTGATGACCGACGATGGGTCTGTCGGCGAAAAAGGCTTGGTGACCGATGCGCTGAAGGCGCTTTTGGAGACCAACCAATACGATGAGGTGATCGCCATCGGACCTCTGGTGATGATGAAATTCGTCTGCCTTCTGACCAAGGAATACGGAGTCAAGACGATCGTCAGTATGAACCCCATTATGATCGACGGAACGGGGATGTGCGGCGGATGCCGTCTGACAGTGGGCGGTGAGACCAAGTTCGCCTGCGTGGACGGTCCGGAATTTGACGGTCATCTGGTGGACTTCGATCAGGCAATGGAGCGCGGAAGAACCTATCATACATACGAGCAGGAACGGTGCAACCTCTTCAAAAAGGAGATCGAAAAATAATGGCAAATATGAGTATGGAAAAGCAAAAAATGCCCGAGCTTGCGCCGGACATCCGTAATAAAAATTTTGAAGAGGTCGCTCTGGGTTATACCGAGGAGCAGGCGGTGGAGGAGGCAAATCGTTGTCTTCAATGCAAGCATCAGCCCTGCGTGGGCGGTTGCCCCGTTCAGATCAATATCCCCGCCTTTATCAAGAAGATCCAAGAGCGGGACTTTGAGGGTGCCTATCAGATCATCAGTGCCTCCAGTGCTCTGCCTGCAGTCTGCGGGCGGGTCTGCCCCCAGGAAACGCAATGCGAGGGAAAATGCGTCCGCGGCATCAAGGGTGAGCCTGTCGCCATCGGACGGCTGGAGCGTTTCGCCGCCGATTGGCATATGAAAAACGTGCAAGCTGAAGCGGAAAAGCCCGTCTCCAACGGAAAAAGAGTGGCAATCGTCGGCAGCGGTCCTGCAGGACTGACCTGTGCGGGGGACCTTGCGCGGAAGGGCTATGAGGTGACCGTATTTGAAGCATTACATATTCCCGGCGGTGTTTTGGTCTACGGTATCCCCGAATTTCGTCTGCCCAAAGCAATCGTTGCCCGGGAAATCGAAGGGCTGAAGCAGATGGGCGTTAAGGTGGAGACCAATATGGTGATCGGACGCATCCTCTCCATCGACGAGCTTTTCGAGCAGGGCTATGACGGAGTATTTATCGGCAGCGGTGCAGGATTGCCCCGCTTTATGGGCATTCCGGGTGAAAACTTCAAGGGCGTCCTTTCTGCCAATGAATTTCTCACCCGTGTCAATCTGATGAAGGCATATCTGCCCGATAGCGAGACCCCCATCCCCCGCGGGCGGCGGGTGGCTGTTGTGGGCGGCGGAAATGTGGCAATGGATGCTGCACGCTGCGCCAAGCGTCTGGGTGCGGAAGAGGTCTATATCATCTACCGCCGTTCTATGGACGAGATCCCTGCCCGTGCAGAGGAGATCCACCACGCCATTGAAGAGGGGATCATCTTTAAAACCCTCACCAATCCTGTGGAAATTCTGGGTGATGAGCATCAGAATGTGGTAGGGCTCTCTTGCGTGGAGATGACATTGGGCGAGCCGGATGCAAGCGGACGCCGCAGCCCCATCGTCAAAGAGGGCAGTGAGCATACCTTGGAGATGGATGTTGTAATTATGGCGATTGGTACTTCTCCCAATCCGCTGATCCGCTCCACCACCCCCGGTCTGGAGACCAATAAATGGGGTTGCATCGTCACCGAAGAGGAGACGGGAAAAACCTCCCGTGACGGGGTCTATGCGGGCGGCGATGCCGTTACCGGCGCAGCAACCGTGATTCTGGCAATGGGCGCAGGCAAGCAAGCTGCCAAGGCAATGGATGAGAAGCTCTCCGCAGCAAAAGAATAAAAGAAAAAGGAGAAAGATTTCATCTTTCTCCTTTTTATTATAGGTTGAAAGCCAAATATAAAAAAGGGGCTGTAAAAAACTTGCGTTTTTTACAGCCCCTTTGGGGTTCGGACTATTTTTTCAGACCCTTTTTTGATTATGCAACCAGACCGCGGAGGAGGTAGACTGCATCGGCGATGCTGAGTCTGCCGTCTGCATTGAGGTCCATCGTTTCGTCATCGGTTTCCACTCTCATACCGATCAGAGACTGCATAATGGTTACCGCCACCTGCATAGGAGGTGCGGTGGGCAGCTCATATTCTTCGGTCTCGTTGACAATGAGATCAGTTTTATCATAGTTGGGGCTGGTGCTTAAAACGCACTTCAGGGTGCTTCCTTCCAGAATAAAGCTATAAATATTGAGATAGGTGCCTTCTGCACTGCTCGGTGCAAAGAGGACTTCATTCTCCATCGTCTCGGGATTGAGTTTATAGACCTTATTCGTGAGGGAATAGATGAGATTATAGCCGTCGCTGCTCAGGTGGGAGTAGCAACCCGGATAATAAGCACCGGGACCTGCCCACCAGTAATCTTCGATATTCAGAAGTACGGACTGATCCGAATAGCGATTGATGGTAGATGCTTTTTTCACGATGTAGTAGATCTCTTCACCGACCTGCTGGAAAGCAGCATCAGACTTTTGCCAGAAATAATTATCGTAGGTGGTATCAACGGGGGTCGCATCAAAGTCGTAGAATCCGTTTACGTGATGCTTGGTGCTGATGATACCCTGGGTAGAACGAAGGAAATTATTGTGTTTGACCCGACCGGCACGATCCGAAACGGGATCGTCCCAGGTGACGTCTACGTGATACTTGGTACCGTTGACGGTAACGATATTCCAAGCGTGATTCAGAAGCTGGGAAGAGCAGATATAGCTTTCCATACCCACCATTTTGAGCAGATATTTATAAGCCAACGAATAGCCCTGACACACAGCAGTTCTCTCGATCAGCGCACCATACAGCGTGAAATCCATCGGGAGGAATTCTTCCTCCTCGTATGCACAGTGCAGGATGATGCGATCGTGAAGCAAGAGCGCCTTTTCTACCTCGCCCAGATATTTGATTCCCTTGACCATTTTCTTGGCAACAGCCTGAACCTCTGCATATTTGGCTTGGAACTCCGCCTTATCGAAGAGATAGGCGACCCTCAAATCGACGATCTTTTCGTTTCTATTATAAGTGTAGCGAAGATTATTGAAATCGACGTGGAAGGCTTCCGGAATCTCCAACTGAATGAACTCCAGAACATTGCGGATCGCGCTCATACTGAGATTATAGCTTTCGATAGAGATGCTTGATTCGCAATTTGCCAACTTTTCAAAGAGGTATGAACGAAAAGCGTCAAGATCAATTCCCTCGCTCCATTCCTCGTCGCCGGGGGCTGCATAGAGCAGAGGACCCGAGATGGCACTTTGGTATTCCTCTTCTGCCGTTGCTATAGGCGCAGCGGCAAACATTCCCGTCAGCATCACAAGCGCGATAGCAAGGGAAATCCATTTTTTTATACACATAGGACCAACCTCCTGTTTAGTACATATCTATACACTATTATTATAAGGTAAAATTTTTTTGCTGTCAATATATAAACTTTAGGTTCACAAAATAAAAATACGGCGCTCCCAAAGGGAGCACCGTATTTTTATTTAAGATTACAGGAGGGAGCGCAGCAGCAGGACTGCATCGGCAAGGGTAAGAACCTCGTCGTTGTTGCGGTCGATTGCAGCTACATTGATGTCTACCTCCATACCGATCAGGTGCTGCATAATGCGAACAACACTGGCGGTATCGAAGGCCTCCATAATGACATACTGGCTGAAATGGTCGGTGGTGAAGGTCAGCTCGCCGTTCTTGTAGCTGGCGTTCATATTGGTCCAGGTGCCGTCGTCTGCCAGATGGTATACCTGACAAGAGGAGCCGTCCATCGTATCGGGGACAGGCAGGGTGATTTCAACGTCACCGTCGGGCTGGACTTCCTCGCCGCCCTTTTCCAGAGTAATGTCGTATGCGAAGGTCTGGCTCTCTTCCAGTCCTGCAGGGCGCTGGATCTCGGGAGCGACCTCGGTGATCTCTGCCACCAGTTCAACCTCGGGATCGAGGGTTGCGGGCTTGGTGGAGAGCTTGACATCGTTGCTGGAAAGAACCTTTTGAGCCACGATGTCTGTTACTTCAAAGCCGTAGTTGGAGCGGTGGCTGGCCTTAAATTCGATCTTTACGGTATCACCGGGGATGACGATCGTCTCATTGGCGAGCTCTGCATTTCTGAAGATGCCGATCACGTTGTCGTCGGCGTCGTAAATGGTGATAGCGTCGTCCCAGTTGCTCAGACGGGTCATCGGATGGAAGGTGACGGAGATCTGGGTTGCACCTGCTTCGGTGTAGGTCCAGGTCTGATCCGAGTCATCTCCGTAGGGGTGCTCGGTGCGAATCTCGACCAGTCCGCAGGCGGAGCAGTTGCCGTCTGCGAAGGTATGATCGGTTTTGTACAGCTTATTGGTATATTCGGACTTACAGATCTTGCAAACACCGCTCTCAGAACCGAAGGTGGAGCAGGTGGGTGCTACGATTTCGGTCTTTCCGGCGGGGATATGACCGGTTGGTTCGGTATAACGGATATGCTCGGCATCGCATTCCGGACAGCCGTAAACAGTGTAGCCCGGAGTGGTGCAGGTGGCTTTCTGAACTCTCAGAACCTTCGGGGTACCAAAGTGAATCTTATTTGTATTAAATGAACCGGATTCGACATAAACATCATCCCATTGCTGCTCCGAACCCATAAAGAGGATATGCTCCATATTATGGGAATCAAATGCGTTATAGCTGATATATTCAAGGGTGCTGGGAAGGACAATGTCGGTCAGATTCTCACATCCTTCGAAGGTACCGTACCAAATGGCAGTCACACCTTCCGGAATGAAGATTTCCTGCAGATTAGAGCAGAGGAAGAATGCCTCGCTCCCGATGGATTTCAAGCCGTCGGGGAGGGTGACGTGCTCCAGCTTGCACTGGGAATCCAGCGCACCGCCTGCGATGCCGGTCGTGCCGGGCTTGACCTCCAGGATATTCTGGTCATAGACGAAGTTCTTATAGTCGTAAAGAATATGCTCCAGATAAACGGCACCGTTTCCCTGCGCCTCATACCAAGCGGTATTATTGAAGACTTCATCATCGATGTCAACGAGGGTCTCGGGAATATCAATTTTTGCCAGATCGGTGCAGTTCTTGAACGCACTGTATGCAATATAGGTGACGCTGTCGGGGAGGGTCAGCGTGGTGAGATTATTGCCGGCAAAGCTGTGTGCAGAAATTGCCTCCACCTTATTGCCCAGCTTGAGGGTCTTGAGTGCGCAATTATAGAAGGCGTATTCGCCGATGTAAACCTCATCGTTCATAAAGTCTGCTTTTTCCAGAGCAGTACAGTTCATAAAGGCATCTTCGTGAATGTACATAATGTTCTCGGGGAAGGTGACGGACTTCAATGCAGTACATCCTTCAAAGGAACGATAAGAGACTCCGCACAGCTGGGAACCGAAATGGATCTCTTTCAGGTTTTCGCAGTTGCTGAAGATCGCTTCGCCGGATTCCACAAAGCTATCCGGCAGGGTCAGCGTCTCGATGTCGATGCCGGAGAAGGCTTTGTCGCCGATAAATTCCAGGCTGTTGCCCAGTTTCAAAGTGGCGATGTCGGTCTTTGCAAAGGCAGAGTTCATAATACCCAGCACAGAGTCGGGAATGGTCAGTGCAGTCAGAGCGGTGCCGGTGAAGGCGCTGTTGCCGATGACCTGCAGCTTCTGGGGCAGCTCTACTTCAGTCAGTGCTGCACAGTTGGAGAATGCATTATCTCCGATGGAGATGACGCTTTGGGGCATTTCGATGGCACTCAAAGCGGAGCAGTTCAGGAATGCGCAGTAGGTGATCTCGGTAACGTTGGGAGAGACGATCACCTCGGTCAGAGCGGTGCAGCCCTCAAATGCATTGGCAGCAATAGAGGTGACAGACTCGGGCATTACGAACTTACCGCTCTTGGCGGGATCGCAGGAAAGGATACGAGTCATATCTGCGGAGTAGGTGACGCCGTCGATGGTCTTATAAGCGGTGGAATTCTCATCGAAGATCACATTGACGATGGCGTACTTTGCACCGGAGATGGCGTCGATATTGGTAACAGAAGCGGGAACGTGGTAATCGTGCGGCTCGGTATCCTCCGGCAGGGGATAGAAGACCAGGGTATCCATATTTTTATTGTATACAATACCGTCAACCGCGACGAAGGCGGGGTTTTCCTCGGAGATATATACCGCCTCCAGACGGGGATGGCTTTCCAGCATCTCGCAGGTCAGATAGGTGACGTTGCTGCCGATGGTGATGGTCTTGAGATAGGGAAGATAGCCCAAGCCTTGCTCGTTGATGTGAACAACGGAGTCGGGAATGATCAGGTGCTCCAGAGTGGAGTTTGCGCCGTCCAGGTACAAAACGCCTAATACGGGGTATCCGTCGATCTCCTCGGGGATGGTGACGGTGGGCTCTTCAATGGAGCAACCCCAGATGTATGCGCCGCCTTCTTGGACGGTGTAGTCAAAATAGATCGGCTCCAGCATCGTGACATTGGCGGTGGCAGTAAGGTTGGTATAGTATGCGGTAAACTCATTGATTCCGCCAACCGTCCAGGGTTTCCGATATTGCTCGGAGGAGACGGAGAGGTTTTCATCCCAGTCTTCGTAGGTATCACCGTAAATGACGGTGCCGTCCTTCATCGTGACTTTATAGGAAAAGTTGGGAACGTCGTAGTAGTAAACACGGTTGCCGTCTTCATCCCAATCCCAGCCGTAATAGTCATTCTGGTGAAGGGGTTGAACTTCCAGAATTTCAAAGCTGGCGTAGGGAGATTCTACGATACGGACCTCCATAGTGGTATCGAAGCCCAAAATGGAAGCTTCAAGGATATTAACGCCGAAGGTCAGATGATTCTCATAGTTTTGCTCGGTGTAGAGTGCGTAGTAAGTTCCTTGGTACAGAATATCTCCGTCACGATCGGGGGTGGCAGTAGTGCCGTCCTTGAAGTAGACGGTGAATTCGGGCTCCAGATAGTAGTGGAAGTAAGAGACCTCTTCATCAAACTCATTGTATGCAGTCTCCCAATGACCGTTGCTGTTCTCATAGATCTCGAGCGGTTCGATTTCAACGCGCTCAACGGGGCTTTCGACGACGTTGACCTCAAAGGAGGTTTCAAAGGACAAGAGAGAAGCACTTACGGTATTGGTGCCTAAGGTAAGCTGATTTTCGCTTCCTTGATCAAACCAAAGAGAGTACCATCTATCATTATAAAGGATTTCACCGGCGTGGTCGGAAGTGAGGGTGGTTCCGTCCGTCAGGTAAACGGTGTACTGCGGGTGCAACCAATAGAAGAAATACTCTTTATAGGAATCGGTCTCGGAATCGTAGTACTCGTCGAAGTAGCCGTTGGTATTCCGGATGATTTCGATCGGCTCAAATTCGATCCGCTCAATGGGCGTCTTAATGATTTCAACCTCAAAGGAGGTTTCGAAGCCCAGAATAGAAGCACTGACGGTATTGGATCCTAATGTAAGCTGATGCTTATCATTTTGAATATGATTGAGATAGTAACCGATGCCGTTGTAGTAGACATAACCATCAATATCGGAAGTGAGGGTAGAACCATCCTTCAGATAAACGGTGTACTCGGGGGAGAGGTAGTAGTAGAAATACTCCTTATAGCTATCGGTTTCTTCGTCATAATATTCGTGCCAGCTACCGTTGGCGTTCTCAATAAGCTCCACCGACTCGATTTCGATGCGCTCAACGGGGCTTTCGATGATATTGACCTCAAAGGGGGCGTCAAAGCCCATAATAGAGGCGGAGACTGTATTGCTTCCAAGCACCATAGGCATCGAATCGTAATCGAGCCCGTACCACTGATCGTTGTAATCGATACCGGAACCATCTTCGTTGGTGAGGGAAGAGCCGTCCTTCAGATAAATGGTGAACGTGGGATTTAAATAGTAGCGATAATACTCTATATAGCTATTGGTCTCTTCGTCGTAATAGCTGTCAAGTTCACCGTTGGTATTCTGAATGATTTCGATCGGCTCAAATTCGATACGCTCAACGGGACATTCAATAATGTTGACCTCAAAGGAGGTATTAAAGCCCATAATAAAGGTATCGACAGTATTGGCCCCCAATGTAAGCTGATGCTCATGGTTTTGCGTGTAACTAAGGTCATAATAGGTGTTATTATAGCAGATTTGACCGTTATAATTGGAGGTGAGGGTAGAGCCGTTCTTCAGAAAAACAGTGTACCGGGGGGAGAGATCGTAGTGGAAATACTCCTTGTAGCTTTCGGTTTCGTGGTCATAGTACTCTTCGTAGAACCCGTTGGTATTCTGAATAATTTCGATCAGCTCAAATTCGACCTGCTCGATGGGGGTTTCGATGACGGTGGCATTGAAGGAGGTTTCCATACCCATCAGGTTTGCACTGACGGTGTTCTCGCCCATTTTCAGGCAATTCAGGGAATTCTGACGGCAAGCGAGAGGATACCAGATGTTATTATAATATACTCCGGTGCCATTATCGGGGAGGGTGGTGCCGTCCTTGAGATAGACGGTGAATCGGGGTTCCAGATAATAGCGGAAGTATTCTTGATAGGAGCCGGATTCATAATCGAAGTCCCAGTATCCATTGATATTTTCGATAAGCTCCAGAGGCTCAAACTCGATCCGATCAATGGGGCATTCAACGACGGTAACTTCAAAAGAAGTATTGAAGCCCATCATAGAGGCAGCGACTGTATTGGAACCCAGTGTCAGTCGGTTTTCAATGTTTTGGGGTTTGTATAGATAATACCAAGATCCGTTATAATTGATCTCTCCGTTATCATCAGCGGGAAGGACGGTACCGTCCTTCATATAAACGGTGAACCGAGGATACAGATCGTAACAGAAATACTCTTTGTAGCTATCGGTTTCTTCGTCGTAATATTCGATCCACTCACCCCTGGCATTCTCAATGATCTCCAAAGGCTCAAATTCGATCCGTTCAATAGGAGATTCGATGATATTGACGGTGAAAGAGGTCTCGAAGTTCATAATGGTGGCACTGACGTTATTGGTGCCCAGCGTCAGCTGATGCTCGGCATCCTGAACGCGATAGAGGGAATACCACTGATTCTCGTAGTAGAATCCGGATCCGTCATCAGAAATGACTGTGCCGTCCTTGAGATAGACGGTGAAGTCCGGATACAGCTCATAGTGGAAATATTCTTTATAGCTATCGGTCGCGTCGTCGTAATACTCATTCCAATAACCGTTGGTATACTGGATAAATTCCAGAGGTTCAAACTCGATCCGATCAATGAAGGTATCAATGATTTCGACTTCAAAGGAGGTCTCAAAGCCCATAATAGACGCGCTGACGGTATTGGTGCCCGACGTCAGTTGATTTTTGCCGTTTTGGGTAGTGGCGAGACCGTACCATTCCTCTTTATACTCAACATTCCCGTATTCATCGGGGGTGAGGACGGTGCCGTCTTTCAGGTAAACCGTATATTGAGGATTCAGATCATAATAGTAGTATTCCTGCCAGTTATCGGTCTCGTCGTCGTAATAATCGGTCCAGTAACCGTTGGTGTTCTGGACGAGCGCCATCGGCTCAAATTCGATGCGATCGATGGGCGTGTCGATGACGGCGACCTCAAAGGCGGTCTCGAAGCCCATAATAGACGCGCTGACGGTATTGGTGCCCAGTGTCAGCTGATGCTCACCGTTTTGATTGTAATCAAGATAGTAATCCCTGTTGCAATAGGTGACGAACCCGTCCTCATTGGAAGTGAGGGAAGAGCCGTCCTTCAGATAAACGGTGAATTGGGGAGTAAAGTAGTAGTAATAATAATCTTTGTAGCTACCGGACTCGTCGTCATAATAATTATTCCAGGAACCGTTGGTATGCTCAAGGAGTTCTAAAGGCTCAAACTCAATGCGCTCAACGGGGCATTCGATCACCGTGACCTCCATAGAGGCTTCAAAGCCCAGTACGCTATAATTCAGCGTGTTGGAGCCCGGAGTCAGGATGTTGCCGCCTCCTTGGTCATTGTATAAACTATAGTGCGTGCCGTTATATTCAATACCGCTGCTTTCCTCTCTGGAATAAGAGGTGCCGTCTTTAAAGTAGACGGTGAAGGTGGGGAACAGCTCATAATGGAAATAGTTCTGCCAGTCGGAGGTTTCTTCATCGTAGTAGCTGCTGTTATGACCGCCGACATTCTCAATAACCGTAAGCGGCTCAAAATCGATCCGCTCGATGGGCGTTTCCGCGATGTTGACCTCAAAGGTCGTCTCATAGGAGAGAACGCTGCAGGAAACCGCATTGGTGCCCGGCTTTAATTGATGGGCACCGTCCTGGAGAATATTCAGGTAATGCCATTGATCGTTATACCAGAAGCTGCCGCTTTCTCTCTCCGTGACGGAGGAGCCATCCTTGAAGTAGACGGTGAAGGAGGGATACAGATTATAGTGGTAATACTCATAGTCGGTATCGGTTTCCTCATCATAAGCATCTCTCATATAACCGTTGGTGTTCTGGATAATTTCCATCGGCTCAAACTCGATCCGATCGATGGGCGTATCGATGACGGTGACCTCGAAGGTGGTATCAAAGTTCATAATGTTGAGGCTGACCGTGTTGGTGCCGACAGTCAATTGATGCTCAAAACTTTGGCCGATGGTGGTTTCAAACCAATCGCCCTGATATTGAACCTCACCGAATTCATTGGGGGTGAGGACAGTGCCGTCGTCCAGATAGATGGTCAGCTCCGGAGTTAAATTATAGTGGTAATAAGACTTTCTTTCTCCGGTATCGTTGTCGTAGTAATACTCATAATAACCGCCGTAATTCTGGATCAATTCCGGATGGGTGATCTCGATCCGCTCCACAGGCGTTTTAATGACCTCAACGTTAAAGGTGTTTTCGTAATTCATAAGCCAGCATTGAAGGGTGTTGGTACCCATCGAAAGCTTATTGGAATAGTTCTGCGATTCAAAGACCAGATAATAGTCTACCCCTTGGTAGGTGATGAAACTATCGCCCGGCCGGTTGGAAAGGGTGGAGCCGTCCTTCAGATAGACGGTGAAGTTGGGATAAAGATTATTATAGACATAGTAATCGACCCACTCTTCAAGCTCATAGTCGTATTCAGACGTCCAATAGCCACCGGCGTTTTCGAGCTTGCGCAGAGTCTCAAATTCGATCCGCTCGATGGGGCATTCCACGATGTTGACGTTGAAAGTGGTTTCAAAGCCGAGCAATGTAAAGGGAACGGCATTTTCACCCAACGTCAGTTGATGATCTTCATTGATGATATAATTGTAGCTATACCAATTGTCCTTATAGTAGATCCCGCTGCTATGAGTCACATACTCACTGGTGCCGTCTCTGAAGTAAACGGTAAAGGCGGGGACCAGATTATAATAGTAATATTCTTTATAACTATCGGTCTCGTTATCGTAATAAGATTCCGCATATCCGTTGGTATTTTCTACCACGGTAAGGGGATCAAACTCGATCCGCTCAATGGGGGATTCGGCGACGGTGACCTCAAAGGCGGTCTCATAACCCAGGATGGACCCTTCGATGGTGTTGGCACCGAGGGTCAATTGGTTATAATAGTCCTGGGTAAAGTCGATATTGATCCAGGAATCATCATAAAGAATGTACCCGTTTGAATCAGACTCACAAGACGTGCCATCCTTAAAATAAACCGTGTACTGAGGATATACATAGTAGTAAAAATAATCCTCATAGTTCTCCGTTGCATCATTGTAGTAGGATTCCCAGTGGCCATCGTGATGATAGATGACCTCCGTCGGCTCAAATTCGATCCGTTCAACGGGCGTTTCTGCCGTTTCCGTTTGTTCCGGAGTCTCTGCATAGGCGGGCAGGCTCCAAGGAACCATAACCAGCAGCATACAGATCGCCAAAATGCCGGCCAACAGCTTTCTGCTTCGTTTCATACGCTTTCCTCTCCT
>JAZQAQ010000148.1:0-20780 GCA_045545255.1 Eubacteriales bacterium
CCCGGCTGTTAACCACGGTGTGGCAAAGTGCCGTAAAGTCATCGAGAGCGTGAACGTTCCGATGGAGGTTCGTCACGGTACTCCCGACGCCCGTCTTTTGACCGAGATCACCTATGCCGGTGGCTTCACCAGCTACGAGGGTGGCGGTATCTCCTACAATCTGCCCTACTGCAAGAACATCCCTATGGAGCGCACCATCAAGGATTGGCAGTATGTAGACCGTCTGACCGGTCTGTACGAGGAGATGGGTGTTTCCATCAACCGTGAGCCCTACGGTCCCTTGACCGGTACTTTGGTTCCTCCCTGCATCTCTCACGCTGCTGCCATCATTGAGGCACTGCTGGCTGCCGAGCAGGGCGTTAAGAATATCACCGTCGGCTACGGTCAGTGCGGTAACCTGGTTCAGGATATCGCTGCCATCCGTACTTTGCAGGAGCTGACCGACGAATACCTCGCTAAATACGGCTACAGTGACGTTCAGGTCACCACCGTTCTCCATCAGTGGATGGGCGGTTTCCCTGCCGATGAAGCCAAAGCGTTCGGTGTTATCTCTATGGGTAGTATGATCGCCGCCCTTTCCAAGCCTACCAAGGTTATCGTAAAGACCCCCCACGAGGCAGTCGGTATCCCCACTATGGAGGCCAATGCCGAGGGTCTGCGCTGTACCAAGCAGGTGGTCAATATGCTGTCCGATCAGAACTTCACCGACGTCCGTCTGGAGGAGGAGAAGGAGATCATCCGTCAGGAGACCCGTGCGATCGTAGATAAGTGCTTTGAGCTGGGTAACGGCGATATCGCCGTCGGCGTTTGCCGCGGTGTGGAAGCGGGCGTGCTGGACGTTCCCTTCGCTCCCTGCCGTGCCAATGCCGGCCTGATGCTGCCCTGCCGTGACAACAACGGTGCAGTTCGTATTCTGAACACCGGTAACCTGCCCTTCAACGAGGACATCAAGAACTTCCATAAGGCCAAGATCGAGGAACGTGCCAAGGCTGAAAACCGCCAGGCTTCCTTCCAGATGGTCATCGACGACGTTTATTCTATCGGTAAGGGCAGACTGGTTGGTCGCCCCCGCTATTGATTTTAGATTTGTGAGGTAAACTAAAATGAAAATTATTGACGTAATTTGTTCCGCCGGACGGACCGGCTTTTACTTTGATGACCAGCGCGCTATCAAGCAGGGCGCAGGTCACGACGGTGTTTTCTATGTTGTCGCGCCTGTGACCGAGGGCTTCCGCTCCGTTCGTCAGGCAGGTGAGTCCATCTCCGTGATGCTGATCCTTGAAGACGGTCAGATGGCTTACGGCGATTGCGCTGCTGTGCAGTATTCCGGTGCAGGCGGCCGTGATCCCCTGTTCCTTGCCGAGGATTTCATCCCCGTTATCGAAAAATACATCAAGCCCGAGCTGGTTGGCAAGGAGGCAGATAACTTCCGTGAGCTGGCCGCTATGATGGAGGCTATTCAGGTTGAAGGCAAGCGTTTGCATACCGCTATCCGCTATGGCGTTTCCCAGGCTCTTCTGGATGCCGTTGCAAAGGCAACCGGCAGAATGATGTGTGAGGTTGTTGCCGACGAGTATGGTTGCGAAGTTTCTGAGACTCCCGTACCCATCTTTACCCAGTCCGGCGATGATCGCTATGATAACGCGGATAAGATGATCATTAAGGGTGCTCAGGTTCTGCCTCACGCTCTCATCAACAATATCGACACCAAGCTGGGGCGTAAGGGCGAAAAGCTGGCTGAATATGTGGGCTGGCTGCGTGACCGTATCTTGGAAAACCGCACCGATCCTAACTATTATCCTGTAATGCATATGGATGTATACGGTACCATCGGTGCTGCATTCGGTAACAATAATTACAAGGAAATGGCCGATTATATCGAAGAACTGGGCAAGATCGCAAAGCCCTTCCATCTGCGTATCGAAGGTCCTATGGACTGCGATTGTGATCGTGAGACCCAGATCGTGGCTCTGGCAGGTTTGACCGCCGAGCTGGATGCCCGTGGCTGTGATGTGGAGCTGGTTGCCGATGAGTGGTGCAATACTCTGGAAGATATCAAGCTTTTTGCTGATCGCAAGGCCGGTCATATGGTTCAGATCAAGACTCCGGATCTCGGCGGTGTGAACAATACCATCGAGGCTGTGCTCTACTGCAAGGAAAAGGGCATCGGTGCTTATCAGGGCGGTACCTGCAACGAGACCGATCGCAGCGCGCAGGTTTGTGTTCATTGCGCTATGGCTACCCAGCCTGCTCAGATTCTGGCAAAGCCCGGTATGGGTGTGGACGAGGGTTATATGATCGTTTATAACGAAATGAATCGTATTATGGCTGTCCGCAAAGCAAAGAAGAACAAATAATTAGATAATTTGTACAGCTCTCTGATTTATAATCGGAGAGCTGTTTTTTTGTGATACTCTCAAAACATCTCTGATGTGAATAATAAGATTTATCCCCAAATGAATTGGGGATGATGGAATTGGCGTGGTTTACCCCAAATGAATGGGGGAGTCACTTGCGTTTTTGCGATAATGGGGTTATAATTAGTTCGATAAGAATCGGAGGTTTTGAAAGATGACATCATTATTATTTCAAAAAAGATTGCAGCAATTGAGAATAGATAAAATGGTAACTCAAGAGAAGATGAGTTTGGATTTAATGATGACCAAGAATTATATTTATAATATTGAAAAGGGCTATGCATACCCCTCGATGACACAGTTTTTTGCCATTTGCGAGTATCTTGATATAGCCCCGTTTGAGTTTATGAAATTTGATTCTTCGTATACATCTAAAGAGGAAGAATTATTAGATGTCACAAAAGAGTTTGATGAAGAAAAAATGCTCCGTTTGATAGAATATGCACGGAATATGAAATGAAATCTTCACAATTAATCCTCATTTATTTTAGCTATTATTACGAATTTTAGGAATTATTATTAATTCGTTGCATTTTCAAAATGATGGGTTTATAATGAGGGCAAAAGCAGGTGATTTTTATGGCTAAAAAGATCTCTACCAAGGAGATAACCGAAGGGCCTTTGATACGCCCTATTATTCAATATACGGTTCCGATCATTCTTTCCAGTGTATTGCAGCTTTTATTTAATGCGGCGGATCTGGTGGTGGTCGGGCAATTTGGCAGTGAAACCTCGGTCGGTGCAGTGGGTGCTACCAGTTCGCTGACTGCGTTGATGGTTAATTTCTTTTTGGGGCTTTCTGTGGGTGCGGGCGTTGTTGTGGCTCACGGACTGGGTGCCCACGAAGATGAAAAGGTGCGGCAGACGGTACATACTGCCATTCCTTTGGCGATGATCTGCGGTGCATTTCTGACGGTGATGGGCATTCTCTTTTCCGGTCCTTTGCTGAAGATGATGGGGACGCCCGAGGAAAACTTACCGCTGGCCACCCTCTATATGAAGATTTATTTCGGCGGAATGATCTTTAATCTTTTGCTGAATTTTTGCGCATCCATTCTTCGGGCGGCGGGAGACAGCACTGCTCCGATGAAATACCTCACCATTGCAGGTGTGGTCAATGTTGTATTAAATCTGTTTTTTGTTATCGTATTCAAGATGGACGTGGCGGGTGTTGCACTGGCTACGGTCTTATCTCAAGTGGTATCCTCTGCACTTATGATGCGCGCCTTAATGAAGAGGACGGATGCCTGCAAGCTCAGCTTACGCAAGCTTGGTATCCATAGCAGACCTCTCAAACGTATTCTCGCCATCGGGTTGCCTTCCGGTATTCAGTCTTCTTTATTCTCGATCTCTAACGTGCTGATGCAGTCTTCTATGTTTAGCTTCGGACCTGTAGCGCTGAAGGGCGTTTCGGCGGCGTCCAGCATTGAAGGCTTCATTTATGTCTTAATGCACTCCTTCAATCAGACGATGGTGAATTTTACCGGTCAGAACGACGGTGCACGCAAGTATCGTCGGATTGCGAAGCTCTATTTTACCACATTATGGATGATGCTGGTCAGCAGTATCGCCCTTTGCGGTCTGGTCTACCTCTTTGGAGAGCAGCTTCTTTCCATCTACATCCCCGGCGATGCGGAGGCAATCGCCTTTGGTATGCAGCGTCTGGCCGGAGTCGGAATGATCTATTTCATTTGCGGTATGATGGAGATTGCATCCGGAGGCGCAAGAGGTTTGGGTATCTCTCTCGCTACCACCGTTGTGACGGTGGTGGGGGTTTGCGGATTTCGGATTTTCTGGATCTATACAGTTTTTCAGTTGCCGCAGTATCACAGTCTGCCCGGGCTCTACTTATCCTATGCTATATCCTGGATCATTTCCTATCTGGCGATCTCCTTTATTTTCTTTGGGGTTGTACGCTCTCGCAGAAAAAAGGCAGAGCAAGAAGGTATTTATCAATATTAAAAAAGAGCACCCGATTTCAACGGGTGCTCTTCTTTATTCAGCGGTCTTTTTGATCGCTTTTTTATTTTCTGCCGGTGGAGCCGAATCCGCCGTCTGCGCGGGTGGTATCCTCCAGCGTATCTGCCTCAATAAACGCCGCCTGCGGAGCAGGGAGGAGGACCAGCTGGGCGATACGCTCTCCTTTTTCAACGGTTTGGGTTTCTTTACTTTGGTTATACAAAGCAATCATCACCTCGCCGCGGTAGTCTGCATCAATAACGCCCACTTTATTGGCAGGGGCAAGACCACGTTTGGTGGCAAGTCCGCTGCGGGCAAAGATAAATCCGCCGTAGCCTTGGGGGATTTCCATTGCAAGACCGGTATGGATCAGCGCGGTCTCACCGGGAGCGATGGAAACGGTCTCTGCGCTGCAGAGATCGGCACCTGCTGCATCGGCAGAGCCATAGATGGGGAGGATAGCCTCGGGGATGAGTTTTTTGATTTTTACAGTCACGGTTATTTTTCTTCCTTTATCAGATGTTTTTCGCTGTATGCGATGATGCCGTCTGCAATGGCGCGCGCTAATTGTTTGGTGTTATTAATGATCCAATTTGCGGTATGTACCTTATCGTGGAATTCCACTTCAATATATGCCAGCGGCATAGTCGGATGCCCGACCTCGTGGAAGGGGGTCTCATAAGAGGGGAGGTGGACATAGTCCTCTTTATGGCGTGAGGTGCTGTATGGCGTACCGGTGAGAGCGGCAACACGATCGAAGATCTCGCGGGAAAATTCGGTGCAGCCGGGGATGGTTTCGTTATAAAAAACATAGGTGCCGGTGACATTTCCGCCTGCATTGGAATGGATGGGGACATAGAGATCAGCCCCCATATGGTTCGCCTGATCGGGTCGCTGACGGTAGTGCAGGTCTTTTTTGGCAACAAAGACCCGATAGCCTTCGTTCAAGAGGATTCTCTTGACCTCTTCGGCAATGCGGTACATCTGGATGCCTTCGGTTGTATTCCCTGCGGCGTAGCGATTTTCAAACTGGCCGGAGGGGGACAGGTAAACCAGAGGGTAGACGATTCCTTCTTCGCCGGTGTTTGGCGGGTCGATGGGTTCATCCGGTTGCACTTCGGGGAACTCCGGTGCAGTCCAGCTATAATTCGCCAGAAACATATGATGAAAAAGAGCGGCGGTTTCTGCACGTGTGATGGGGGAACGGGGACGGATAGCGTTATTATCATCTCCGAAAACAAGAGTGCCCAGCGCCAGTGCCATTGCGGAGCGAGCATAGTTGGAAACTGATCGAAAATCGGTGGGATTGATCCCGCTGGAGGCTACCTGCTGATTAATATTGACTGCATTAAGCTCCTGATCGGTATAACGGATGCGCATCAGCATCAAAATCGCATCCTCACGGGTAATGGGATTCTCGGGTTTATACCCGCCGTCGTCCATTCCGCGGATGATTCCCGCCTTACGGCAGGCTTCGATGGCTTCATAATACCACGCGTCCCTCGCCACATCATTAAAAGGGGCGGAAGCATTTTCTGCGTTTTCAATCATCACATTCGGGTCTGTCTTCCAAACGCGGTAGACCAGCATTGCCATCTCTGCGCGGGTGATGGGTTTATCGGGGTTGAGTCGTTTTTGATCGTCTCCCGCAAAATATTCTGCCTTCATACAAGGACCGAAATAGGGGACAGCCCAGTGCTCGGGGCGGATATCGGTCATCTCCAGAATGGGCTCATCCTTGCGCAGGACAATGATGGTAAAGGAAGTGGTAAGATCATTGAAACGAACGGTGACGGTTTTATTGCCCGGGGTGGAAGTATCAAAGCCGGTACAGTGATTCGCCAGGGGATACTCTATTTCATCAATATCGGTATAGATCAAAGCACTGCCGGTATAGTCCGGCGCCTCGCCTACATAGTACAGCAATTTTGACGGAGGTTGCACCGTGAGGGTCGGGGCAATATATTCATCGTCCTCCTCTGCAAAAGCCGTACTGCAGAGAGGAAGGGTCAGGATAAGGGAGAGGATTAAAAGGAATGCTACGAGTTTTTTCATAATTTCTTCTTTCTTTTACATATGGATTGGCTGGATGGCGGGGCGGATCTTGAAATTGCAGTCAGGTAGATCCAAAATCTCACCGTCCACATTGACGCGAAAACAGGGTTGCGAACCCAGAGGGCGAGCTTGAATGGAGTCGGCACGGCAATGGACGACGGTGTGCTTAAAACTCAGGATCTTGCCGCCTAAAAGACCGGGCAGGTAGCTCATCATTCTGGGGCGGGAGCAGCTTTTGATGACGATCAGCTCCAGCTTACCGCTTTGAGGATCTGCTGTGGGGCTGATATGGATACCGCCGCCGATGTACTGCCCGTTTGCGACGGAGAATACCAGACATTCATCGGAAAAGACGACTTTTCCGTCTGCGATGATCTCCATTGGAGTGGAGCGATAACTGATCAAGGCACGAATTACACCCCAGAGATAGGGAATTAATCCGCGAAAGTGCTTTTTGGCACTTTCAGCATAGTCCAGAACTGCCACATCAAAGCCTGCTCCGCATTCATTGGCAAAGAGCTTTCCGTTCAACTCGCCAATATCAATCATACGAACAGGAGCCTTCAAAATATAGTCCAGTGCAGCCATAGGATCTGCGGGCACTTTTAGGCTTTTAAGGAAATCATTCCCTGTCCCTGCAGGGATGGCGGCAATGGGGAGATCTGTACCGATGACGCCCTGCAGCACCTCAAGAAAAGTGCCGTCTCCACCTACGGAAAGGAGATAATCTCCTTCTTGATGATCCTTTGCCACCCGGCGCGCCAGCTCTTCGGCGTGACCGGGTTTTTCGGTTTCAAGGACGCGGTGGGGGATATTTTTTTCGGTAAGTTGCAGGATCACTGAATTTGCGACTTTTTTCGCCCTACCGCTGCCGGCTGCAGGGTTTACGATAAGTGTAATCATTTGCACATTTCCTCCAAATTTCCCGAAAATTCTTTCCTAATTATAGCAGAGTTTCGGTTGGATTGCAACCTAAAAATGATGTTCGCCGCCGTGCGCGCCTCTTTCGCTATAATGGGTGACGAGGAGAGGGTAACGTACCTCTCCGAGCACAGAACGGAGGTGGAAAGGTGATGAACTTTACAGAAAGACTGGCCAAGGATATTGCAAGAGCGTCCAAAATGACGCTGCCGGAGCTGGAGGAGGCTCTTGCAAACAGCGAAAACCGCACCGTGAGCCAGTTGACCGCACTTTCGCTCGCCAGAAAGGCAGCGGAAGGTGGGATGGATGCCATCAAAATGATTCGGGAGTTGGCGCGCTGGGAGCCGGAAAAGAAAGGGGCACCCAAGGAAGAGACGCCGCCTTTGGTGGAGTTTCGGGTGGTAACGACGGAGCAAAGCGGCGAGCCGGTATGAGGGGGTGATGGACGGTGCAGCAGCCCTTTATATTAAATATTACGCCGTTGCAGTACCGATTCATTACAGCTGATGAGGATGAAGTGCTTTTCGGCGGTGCGGCAGGCGGCGGAAAAAGCTTTGGGCAGTTGGCGGATGCGATGCGATACGCTTTGACTTATCCCGGATCACGGCAGCTTTTGCTGCGTCGGACCTTGCCGGAATTGGAAAATTCCTTGATTCGTATGGCACTCTGCCTATTTCCGTCCTCGCTCTACCATTATGTTTCGTCCAAGCATACCGGCGTATTTGCCAACGGTTCGATCTTGGATTTTGGATATTGCGACAGTGAGCGTGATGTGTTTCGGTACCAGTCGGCGGAATATGACGTCATTCGCTTCGACGAGCTGACGCATTTTACCGAGACGATGTATCTTTATCTGATGTCTCGTTTGAGGGGCGCAGCATCCTTTCCGCGGCAGATGAAAAGCACCACCAATCCCGGTGGATTGGGACACGATTGGGTCAAACGACGGTTTATTGATCCCGCTATTCCGAATACCTCCTTTTCCGATGAACTGGGGTCCAGAAGATTTATTCCCGCACGGGTGCAGGACAACCGTTTTTTGATGGAGGGAGATCCCCTTTACGTGAAGCGTCTGCAACGGTTGCCGGAGCAGCAACGCCGAGCACTTTTGGAGGGGGATTGGGATCTTTGCGAGGGGCGTTTTTTCAACCGTTGGAGCAGGGAGCAGCATATCTGCGATCCTTTTCCAATCCCCGAACATTGGCGGAAATATTTCGCAATGGATTACGGTCTGGATATGCTGGCAGGGCTTTGCATTGCAGAGGATGAACAAGGCTTTTTCTATGTTTATCAAGAGGTGTATGAGTCCGGACTGATCGTATCGGAGGCTGCACGGCGAGTGAGGGCGGTCAGCAGGGGGCCTTATTATGCTCCGCCGGATCTTTGGAGTCGGCAAAAGGATACGGGACGGTCCATCGCGGATCTTTTTCGCGAGAACGGCGTGCCCCTTACCAGGGTCAGCTCTGCCCGTATTTCCGGCTGGGCCATCCTTCAGGAATGGTTATTGCCCCATCCTGATCGGGACGGAAATCTTCGACCGCGGCTTCAGATCTTTTCCACCTGCCGTAATTTAATTCGTTGCCTCCCTTCTTTGCAATGGGATCCGTCTGTGCCGGGAGATTGCAGGACGGAGCCTCACGAACTGACCCACGCACCGGATGCGTTGCGCTATTTTGCGATGGGATACCCCGGGACGGCACAGCGCACCACAAATTATCACCCCAATGTCTTGGGGAACTACAGAAAGGAATGGATCATATGACGATTTGGTTTTTAATCTTCTCCTTGCTTTGGGCTGTATTGGCAGTGGCTGCCTATCGTCTTGGAATGGCAGACGGTCTTTCTGCCGCCAGACGGGGCAGGCTTGCAGGAAGCAGGGAAGAAAAGCAAGACGATCTTCTTCAGAGGATAGATGCCTACGACGGCAGAAAGGAGGACTATGGAAAACGCGTGTGAACAGATCTGGCGTGAATATCAGGAGGGTACGGCACTCCTGACAAGAGACGGCTTTTATGAACGAAGCGAGGAATGCCAGTATTTTTATGCCGGAGACCAGTGGCGATACCTTCCTACCGACGGGGAGCGTCTGCCGGTCTACAACATTATCGAGCCGATTGTGAAGTACAAAACGGCAACGGTGGCGCAAAACAATCTGACGGTCAATTACGGCTTTGACGTTACCGATCAGCCGGCACTCGCTACCATCAGTCATCAGGCTGCAGAACTTTTAAATCAGAATGCGCGTCTGCTCTGGGAGCAGAATCAGATGGATCAAAAGTGCTGGGAGGCGGTGGAGGATGGCTGTGTGACGGGTGCCTCTTACCTCTATTTCTATGTGCAGAGTGGGCAACTGCAGAGCGAGCTGCTGGACGGCTCCAATCTGATCTTCGGCGATGAGCAGGAGCAGGACATCAACGCACAGCCCTATATCCTCGTTGTGCGCCGCCGTGCGGTACGCGCAATTCAAGCGGAGGCGCGTGCCAACGGTATTTCGGAAGAGGAAATTCAAAAAATTCTTCCGGACCACGAACAACTTGGGCTGTTCGGTGCTGATCGAGAGAATAATTTGGAGGAAAACCGCAAATGTACCTCCATCCTGAAGTTTTATAAAAAGGATGGGAACGTCTGCTTTGTGCAGGCTACTCGCGGGTGTGTCTATCATCCGGAAACGGTACTGGAGGGGGTGCACCGCTATCCCATCGCGCCCTTTATCTGGGCGCGGCGCAAAGGATCCTGCCGCGGGCGGGGCGCAGTGGAGGGTCTGATCTCCAATCAGATCGCCATCAATAAAAACCTGGCGCGGATGGATATTGCCATTAAGCGGTTTGCTTATCCCAAGCTGGTCTATAATGCGCCCCGTATTCAAAACGTGGAGGATATCGAAAAGATCGGTGCTTCCATCGCGGTGGATGATCCCAATGTGCGGATCGGGGAGTTGATCTCCTATGTTCAGCCTGCCGGAATCAATGGGATGGCGTACAATTTTATGAACAATATGATCACCACCACCCGCGAGCTTTGCGGTGCGGGCGATGCGGTGACCGGTCAGATCAATCCCGAGCAGGCAAGCGGTGCCGCGATTTTAGCGGTGCGGGAGGCGGCGACACTCAATCTGAATTTTGCCGTATCCCAGCTCAGTCGCTTCATCGAAGATGTGGCGTTGATCTGGTACGACCTTTTGCGGGCGTACCATCCTGCCGGACTGACGGTGGAGGGACAACTGATTCCCGGTAAGCTGCTGGGAGCCCTGGAGCCTCGGGTACGGGTGGATCTCTCTCCTGCCAATCCTTATTCAAAGTATGCCCAGGAGCAGACCTTGGAAAAATTGCTGGCGGGAGGATATATCTCCTTTACGGAATATGTGGAGGCATTGGATGACGATGCCAATGCGCCAAAAGAAAAGCTGCGGAGCATTCTCTCAAAACGAGAGATGGCACTCCCTTTGGAAGTTTAAAAATTCGCAGGTGAAGAGCGTAAAAATCGCAAAATTCGCAGATGAAGAGCGTAAAAATCATCAATAAACAGGAGGTTCATATGAACGAAAACATTGAAACCAATGCAATGGAAGAGTCTGCTTCGTCTGCAGCGGAGCAGCAGGAGACCGGGGGCGGGATGCCCCCGGAGGAACGGTCACGACAGGCTGCACGCCGCAGAGCGGCAGAGCAGACGTCAAGAGAGACGGAAGCCAATAGCCGTGAAGAACGATTGCGGCAGGAGGTGCTGGCTCATCCTCTGGTCAAGGAGGCCATAGCTTTACTGGAGGAGACTCGTTTCAAGCAGGATCTGGAGCGCGTGCGAGAGGCGTATCCTGAATTGTCCGCTAAACGCCCCGATGAAGTGGGGGAGATCTATTGCCGTCTGATGGCAAGCGGAAAGGTGGATCCGGTCGTCGCATATGAGGCGCAGGTTGCCGCCGATCGCAGACGCAATCCGATCCCTGATGATATGGTCAGTGCTAAATCTTCGGGAGGGAGCACGATGTATTACTCCTCCCGAGAACTGGACAGGCTCACCGAAAAGGATCTTCGTGATCCGGGAATCTTTAAAAAAGCGATGGAGTCCTTGTCTAAATTACGAAATTAAAATCAAGGAGTGAAAGTTTAAATGTCTTTTGCAAATTTTAAACCGGTAATCTGGAGCCGATTCATCCAGACCGAACTGGAAAAGAAATGTAAGCTGGTGGATGACTGTAACCGTCAGTTTGAGGGTGAAGCACGGTTGGGCGGTAGAGTGAAGATCCTTGCCGCGGTTGCACCGGAGATCTTCGATTATGACGCTGCTACCGGTATGAACGCACCCCAGACTCTGGACGGGACCAGTGTCTTTATGGATCTGGACCAGGCGAAGGCCTTCAATTTTATGGTGGATGACGTGGACCGTCTGCAGTCTGCACCTGAACTGATGCCTATCGTGATGGAGGAGGCGGGTCGCAAGATGGCTGCCGCCAGAGATACATTCGTGGCATCCTTGGCGAAGGATGCGAGTGTCATCTTTGAATCTACCCAAGTGAATACTGCTGCGAAGGCCAAAGCGCTTGTGGACAAAGCGTTACTGCAGTTGAGAGAAAATGACGTGGATATTTCGGATAATGTCTCTATTACCGTCTCTCCCTTCTTTTATCAGCTTTTTCGCGAGGCGCTGACTGATCTTAAAACCAACAATGACGAGCTGATCGCCAAGGGCGTTGTGGGAATGTACGACTGCGCCCGCGTGATCCTCAGCAACAATCTTTATAACGACGGCACCGACGACTATATGATGGTCCGTACCAACAAGGCGATCGCCTTTGCCAGCGCCATTGATGAGACGGAAGCCTATCGACCCGAAAAGTATTTCTCTGATGCGATCAAGGGTCTGAACGTCTATGGCGGTAAAGTAATCCGACCCAAGGAACTTGTCGTTATCAAGGCACATAAATAAGAATGAAGGAGTTTTTAAATTATGACTGAGATCAAAACAAATAAAGTTAAGCCCGGCGAGATGACCGAATTTGAATCACTGGTCCCTGTTACGGGGGAGTTTCGTATTTTGATCGATGGCAACGGTTCCGATAACGGCATCATCCTCGTGGTCTATGCGGAGAACGTCTGCTTCCTTACGATCCATAGCGGTGACGGTCCTCTGGCGGGTATGAACAAGGTTTATGAAATTGAGCCTAATCACTATACCTATATTTATCTGGAGAGCGGCCGTTTCCTGAACCATCACGGTGAGAATAAAGGATATATCGTTACGAGCAATGACGACGAAGAAATGTCTGTTCAGGCAATTCAGCTCATCTGATAGGAGGAATGCAGCGTGACTGTTCAAGTGATTTTGAAGCGTGCTGTGTCTCTTTTGGGCGCAGCAGACGGGGCTCCGGAACTATTGCCGGCACGGGAGAAGCTGCTGGCAGCTCTGGACAGTGCGCTGGGTGAGCTTGCGCGCTGCTTCCCGTTGCAGGCGAGATGCAGGATTACCGTAACGAACGGTAGTGCCGAGTTGCCCGCTACGGTACTGACGCCGAGAGCCCTTCTGCACGAGGGAAAACGGGTGCCTTTTTCCCTTGCGGGAAGGAGCATTCTTGCAGAGGACGGAAGCTATACGCTGGTCTATTATCGGGTACCGCCGATGGCATCGGGGTTGGATGGGGCAGCGGAGCTACCGTATCCGGAGGACGTTTTACTGGCACTGCCCTTTTATTGCGCTGCCATTTATGTGATGGGCGAGGAGCCGACTCGTTATAATCAGTTGATGGAGCAGTACAACACCAAGCTTGCCGCCGCGCTCGGTTACCGTCCTGCGGCAGGCGTGGAAGGCGGGGGTAGCCTATGAGCTATCCTTTTCATAAGGTTTCGGGCGGCTCTGCCGCCCGACACGTCAGGACAGAGAATGGTTTTTGGGGATTGGATATTTCCGAAAACGCATTGGATTGCTCCTTTTCACGGGCGATGGATACGGAGAATCTGATCTGGAAGGGGGAGGCTCTGGGGGTGCGTGACGGCTACAGTCTGCAGCATCAGCTCGGTGGTCGGATCAACGGCATCTGGTCTTATCGGGGCGGCTTGGTGGTCCATTCCGGTAGTTCTCTTTACTATCTTAAGGACGGCGAGGAGCCCGAATTATTGAAAGCAGCGCTGGAAGATACTCCCTCTCAAGGGGTGGTGCGTCACCAGACTGTTACACGCAGACACTGCTTGACTCCCTTCACGAATCAATGGGTACGCAGTGTTATTTCCGATGATTTTCTTTTCATCAACGACGGAGTTCACTATCTTTTTTATGATGGGGAATATGTTCGTTCGGTGGCGGATGATCATTGGGGCGAGGATGCTTTTGAGCTGCATCAAAACGGTGCATATTTGGAATACTTTGCCACAGTGCCCTTTACGGCAGTGGCAAAATCTCCCGAGTCCGGGACAGGCGATGTGGACCCGCGCGGGGATAACCGCCTTTCTCAATTTCGGTGTGAGAGCTTTTACGTGAGCAGCGAAAAGGAAGTAAAATCCTTTCGTTTGAACTGTCTGCTTGGTGCGTTTAATCCCAAAATGCCGCTGGAGGTGCAGCTCAGGGACACAGAGGGAATCTGGCGTTGCTACGGAAGTGAAAATATCTCTGCAGTAGCGGCGAGGGACTCAGAACTGGTGCGGATCACAACAACAAATCCCTTGAAAGCGGGAATCTCCTTTCGATGCAGTGACCGTGACGTGATTATTGAGCTGGGCAGTGGTGATTATATTTTTGCCGATGACGGGATGGATAACGTGCGAATCACCTACGCCGTTATCAAAGATCCGCCTACGGCTTTGACCGGAGCAACGGTACAGGGGCTTTACGGCGCAGACGGCGCAGACGACGTCCTCTTCCTCGGCGGCAGTGCAATTGCACCCGGTGAGGATGCCTTTAGTGCCCGCAATAACTTCTTTTGTTTCTACGAGACGGCAACCGAGCTTTTGGGCAGCAATAAAACGCCGGTAACGGGCTATTGCCGCTTGAGTGACGGGCGGCTGGCTGTCTTAAAGGATGATCCGGACGGGTCTACGGTCTTTTTTCGATCCCATAATGTAGTTCAAGTGGGGCAAACGCAAAGCGGCGCACCCTATCAGATCGATGTCTTTCCATCCAAAACCGGTGCGGCGGTGGAGGGGTGTCTGACACCCTTTTCGGTCGGTGTGGCGGGTAATGAGCCTTGCTTCCTCTCTAAATCAGGTTTGTATGGCGTGCGGAGTGTTTCCAATGAGTTGACCAATCTTAATGAGACGGTACGCCGCAGTATGCCGGTGGATCCTTTGATTCGTGAACTCTCACCAAAGGATGCGCGATGCATTGTATGGCACGGATACTATCTGCTTGCCTTTGGAAATACCGCTTTTCTGACCGACGGGCAGAGAGATGGTAATGGACATCTCAGATTTTTGAAATGGACCTTTGCCCATCGCATTACGGCGTTCGGTCAGCGGGACGGCAGGCTTTATCTGGGGGATGAAGAGGGAAATCTTTATCGGTACGGAGACGGAAGCGACGATGCGGGGATCTCGTTTTCTGCCTATTGGCGGACGCCTATGCTGGAGGACAAGAGCGGTCGTAGATTGATTCTTCGAAAACTGTGGGCCGCTGTTACTCCCGGTTACGGCGCATCAGTAAAGGTGCGGGTTTATAAGGATCGTTGCCCTGATACGGAGCAGTTCATTTCGATGAACCTTACGGATTTTACCGATTGGGATTTCTCATCAGTCTCCTTTGACGGAATCGATGCTGCGCGCTGGATCGCACTCAAGCATCGTTCGGCTGCTGCCGATACCTTTTCGGTTTTGTTTGATATGAGTGAAGCTACCGAGCTTTTGCTTTGGGGATTTCGTATGATGTATGAAAAAGGAGGAATGATACGATGAGTATCAGTGATCTGAAATTTACAGAGGCTGAGATGGTTGCCAAAAGCGTGACTGCCTTGGCAGATCGACCGGAGCTTTCCGCAGCCGAACTCAAGGAGCGGATGGATAGCGGAGATATCCGTGTGAAAATGAATGCGGTGATCGACGATGTGGCGGCGAAGAGGGATTTGGAGCAAAGAAGGCTTTTGAACCGTGTCGTTGCGATTGAAACACCGGAGTTATCTTCAGTGGTGGGGGTCGCATCCTGTACTCCGCCGGGAGAACGGTTGGTTGTGTTTATTCTCAGCACCGGAAAAATTTTCTACGGTACATCCGAAGAGCTCCTCAGCGCTTGTATGATGAATGAACTTTAATATGAAAGGAAAATGAAATGGTCAGTAATGTGGATAAATTGCTGCTCACCTCCGCCCAGCAGGCGGAGCTTGAACGGCTGACACGCGCTTATCAGGATTATCAGACGAAGGGTGATGCTGCCGGAATGAATGCGGCACATCGGCGTGCCGAGGAGATTCGTGCTGCTGCCGGTTATTCCGGCGGTGAGGACGGAGCGGAGTATCGTCTGCTGAAATCTGCCGAAAATCCAAAGGGATATAGCAGATATGAGGCGCTGGTCGAAAAATTTGCCGGCAGCGGGATGAACGCCATTGCTGCCGGATATGCGGATCGGCTGGAGCAGTTGGATCTGCAGGAAAAAGAAATCAATGCGCAGAGTGATCAAAATCAGACGGCAGCCCGCTCCGCCGCCTGGAATCAGCATCGTCTGGCGGCAGACGGACTGCTGACACGCGGTATTTCCAAAACCGGGTTGGCAGATATTATCACGGCAACTGCTTTGAATCAGGCGGCTGCCAATGCCTATCAAGCTCTTTTGGATCGACAGGAGGATCTGGAGGAAAATGATGCCGCCCGTGCTACGGCGCACGCCGATGCTTTGGAAGAAGCTGCGGAGTTTCAGTCTGAGATCGGTAAAATGCTGGGGTCTGCTTACAGCGATTTTTTCAGCGATGATGCAGACCGCAATCAGCAGATCTTATTGCAAAAGCTGAAGCAAGAGGCGGCCTTGGAGGAACGCGCCAAGGACTATTATTATGATCTTGCATTGCAGAAGCTGAAGCGACAGTGGGAGCTGCAGGATCAGGCGAGGGGCTTTTGAGCCAGGAAAACAACATCTCGCGTGAATACTGCTCTATGCGCAGCGGGGGGATAGAACGGGTGCAGAAGATGGCAGAGCGTCGTCTGGACGGGCACGGTCAGAAGCTGGATGATCTGACTTGTGCCTGCATTCGTTTGACCGCTGCGGTAGAGAGGGTCACGCTGATTCTGGAGCGGCAGGATCAGCGGTTGGATCGGGTGGAAAACCGCAGTCTGCTCTCCTTTTTGGAGAGCAGCGGCGGAAAATCTTTGCTGCGTTTTATTGGGATCGGTCTGCTGATCCTTTTGGGCGCGGCGGTTGGAATTAATGTTTTTCAAATTATATCGGAGGTGTTTTGAATGAAATGTAGTAAGGAGACGCTGATCAGAACGGTAGTGCTGCTGATCACGCTGATCAATCAGCTTCTTACGGTTTTTGGCAAGAATCCGCTTCCTTTCAGCGATGAGGCTGTTTATGAAGGGATTTCGGCGGTCTTTACCGCTGCAGTCAGTCTTTGGGCGTGGTGGAAAAACAACAGTTTTTCTGCTGCTGCAATTGCTGCCGATTACTATTTAAAAGCGATGAAAAAGGAGGCGGCGAAATGACGAAATTGCCGATAACCGGTGCGTTTCGTATCACCGCTGTCTACGGGCAGCAGGGAAAATACTGGAAGAGCGGTCATAAGGGGATTGACTTTGCTGCGGATAATCGCAGGATCTATTCCACTTGTGAGGGGACGGTACGCCAAATTGCTTACGACGATGATGGTTGGGGACAGTATGTTTCCATCGAAGACGAGCAGGGACTTCGTCATATTTTCTGCCATATGGTGAAGGGAAGCGTAACGGTGAAGGTGGGGGATCGGGTTAACCCGTTATCGGTCATCGGTACGATGGGTGCTACCGGAAATGTGACGGGGATCCATCTTCACTATCAGTTGCAGAGAGGAAACACGGTTCTTGACCCTACGACCTATCTGGGGATTCCGAATCGGATCGGAAATTATCATTCCAAGGATTTTGCGGAGGTGGAGACTTTGGTTTATAAGGATGCAGATCAGATTCCTGCGTGGGCAAAGGATGCGGTGCAGGAAGTGACGGAGAAGGGCTTAATGCTCGGCGATGATCAGGGCTATTTTAAGCCCAATCAGCCTTTGACACGCGCAGAACTGGCGGTTGTTTTGACGCGGCTGAATAAATAAAAAAATCCCGCCGCTTCAATGAAGCGGCGGGTCACAAAACTATTTTATCTTCAATAATAGGGCTGTTTTTAAAATGGCAGTCTGGGTCTTGCCATCAGTAATCTCTCCGTCGAGTACCTTTTGCAGTGCGTCTCGGAAGGGGAGAGAGACTACCTCTAAAAATTCGTCATCATCCAATGCTGCTTTTTGCGGGAGAAGGTCTCTTCCCAGATAAAGATATGTGATTTCACCCAGATAGGCGGGGGACAACTCCATATGCCCCAGCGGGATGACCTCGCGGGGCAGAAAGCCCACCTCCTCCGTCAGCTCACGGATGGCGGTTGCCTTGGGGTCTTCGCCCGCCTCCAGCTTTCCTGCCGGGATCTCCAGCAGTTCTTTATCTACTCCGAAGCGGTATTGGCGCACTAAATAAACGTTTCCCTTTTCGTCTAACGGCAGAATTCCTGCTCCGCCGTGGTGCTCGATACGGTCTCGGGAAGCTTCTGCGCCGTTGGGGAGGGAAACGACCCCTTGGTAAACTGTGAAAATTTTACCTTCATATACAGGGTGCTCACTTAACTTTTTTTCGACAAATGACATAGAAATTTTCACCTCTTTGCTTATATTTTAGGTTTTGGCTCGAAAAATGTCAAATGGTTTTTCTTTACCCGCGTCGAATTTTGTGGTATTAGTTATTTACGGCGTCGAATAAAGTCTAATGGATAGGAGATCAAGAATGAATAATTCACTTTACATAACCAGAATACGAATGGGATTGACCCAAAAAGAATTGGCAGAGCGTGCCGGAATTTCCCGCAGGACGATTTGTTATTTAGAGGGCGGGGGAAGGATGCCGACTATTCGTGTCGGATTGCAGATCTGCTGCGCACTGGGGTGCGGCTTGGAGGAGGTGTTCCCGATTTATGTATTATTGTAATAATTGTTATTGCTCTTTTGAGAGACCTAAAATAATTGAAGAAAGCTATGGCCTGCTCGGGCCTTGGCGACAGCGTTTGATCGGCTGTCCCCGATGCGGAGAGGCCGGGACAGTTGAGGAGAAAGATGATGAGGTTTAGTGATGTTCGTTATTTAAGAGGGGAGCTGGAGGAATATCAGGCACTATTGAGTTGCTTACCGACAGCGGGGACCTGGCGGGTTTCTGCATTGGAAAAAAAGCTGCAAAAGACTGCGGATCGGCTGGCAGGGGAGCTTTGGGAGATTTCCAAGGAAATTGCAGAGATTCCCGATCCTGAACTCAGGCTGATTTTTGAAATGCGGTATTTCAGAGGGTATACTTGGTCGGAGGTGGCGGGAAATTTGCCTACCGCACTTTCCGCCGACGGAGCGCGGATGAAGCATAATCGCTGGCTCGATAAGGAAAAAGAAAAATCCCGCCGCAGCGGGATTTCGTCATAATTATTGGTGAAGAAGAAAGGAGGGGTCGGCGGGCTGATCGTCGTTCCAAAGCTCATAATGCAGATGGTCGGTCTCACCGCATTCCAGCAGCATCGATTTTCCGACTGTTCCGACAGGATCTCCCATTTGAACCATCTGCCCCTCTTGCACGGCGATGCTGTCGAGAGAAGCATAGCGGGAGATCTTACCGTCTGTGTGGCGGACGACCACTAAATTTCCCATCAGATCGTCTTTTCCTACAGATTCGACGACCCCTTCACTGACATTCATCACCTGTGTCCCTGCAGCTGCCGCGATATCAATGCCGTTATGGGTGCGCCAGTCTTTAAGGGTATAGGAATAGACCGGCTGATCCGGAGAATAGTGAGCGATGACTTCTCCCGAAAGGGGAGCGGTATATTCGGCAGAGGTGCCCTGCGGCGCAGGCGTTTCTGCATCCGGAAGCTGCTCGGGCAGAGGGGGGTCCTCACGCTCGTCGGGGACGGCGTCTTCTACCTTTTCCACATCTTGCGTTACCCCCGGATTCAGCGGTTCTTCCGCTTGCTGTTTTTGGGAGAGACGATAGGAAAGAAAACTGACTGTTCCTACTGTCAGCACGCAGAGCGCAAGGACAATGTAGTAGCCTTTTGTTTTTAACAAATGAATGATTTTCTCTTTCATAGCAATGATCCTTTCATATTCAGAAACTTGGATGTTTCTAATATGGACGGAAATTGCTTTTTTTATACAGAAGAGGGATAATAATTTTGGGTTAAGGTGGTTCCGCTGTAATAATATGCCAGAATTTCACGATAATTATAGCCTTTTTCCGCCAATACCGATGCGCCGTATTGACTGAGACCCACCTGGTGACCGTAGCCGGCAACTTGAAATGTGGCCTCTTTTTCATCGATATTTAGAGTAAAGCGGGTGCTGCGAAGAGAAAAGAGGGTGCGCAGCTGACGCCCTGTGAAAGTTTTATCGCCGAGTACTATGGTCGCCACAGATCCGCCCTCGGTCAGCGTTACTGCACCCGGAGTGCAGTCGCGCAATTCCAATTTTTCGCAAAACTCTTCAATAGGGACGGTGAGGGTAGAGGAGAAGCCTTTGGCAGTGCGATCCCATCCGGAATCTACCGATTTCAAATACGGGATCTCTGCACCCCACACATCTTTTGCATCTTCAGTCCGTCCGCCGGATATGGAATGGAACACAGTATTTGCAGCAGTACGCTCGTAGAGTAAGGCTTCGCCAAGGACTGATTCTATGGCATCGCTGAGTTTTTTCTCGGAGGCATCATACCAATCCTGACCCCAGCGGCGGATCGCTTCGGGCGGGGGGAGATATGCTTTGCAGTGGTTTGGATCATCGCAAACATCTCCGGTGTGACCAAAATCAGAATCGGGGTGCATACCCATTGTTTCCTTGCGGTGAAGCAGATAACTGTACGAAGCGACAACCTGTGCCTTTAACGCCTCTTCGGGGTATGAGGCAGGCATTTCTCCTGCCAAAACGCCCCAAAGGTAGTCTCTGAGCGGCAGGCATTCGGTGGTGGCTGATTCGTGGCGAAAGAGTGTGACGGTGTAGCCCTGCGGCTCCGGTGACGGCTGCTTTTTTTGCTCAAAAAAACCTGCTTTCCCTAAAACCAACACCGCAACATAGGGCAGAAAAAGCAGTAAAAAATAAATGACGATCCATTTTCTTTTCATATTCTTTCCTCACTTCCTTTGTACAAGCTTATGAAGAGAGCGGGCAGAATATGAAAAAATCCCGAGCACCGAAGTGCCCGGGAAGTGTCGCTTATAATTAAGCCTTGTTGACGGAACCGAAGAGCTCCATCTTTTCTTTAA
>JAZQAQ010000149.1:0-6286 GCA_045545255.1 Eubacteriales bacterium
TCTTCATCCATCTTAACATAAGTGGTCTTGGTGCCGTCCGGCGTAGTGATCTCAACAACAGGCTCGTACTGGCAGATGCCGATACAACCGGTCTGAGTGCAGATCACATTGGAAAGACGGCGATCCTCGATCTCCTTTAAAAAGGCATTCAAAACAGGGCGGGCACCTGCAGCGATACCGCAAGTAGCCATACCGACTACAACACGGATGGTCTCGCCATCATCGGTAGCACGCAGATTCACCTTATTCTGCATCTTTTCTTTGATTGCCTGCAATTCAGCTAAAGATTTCATTTTATATTTTTCCTCCTTGAATCTCGTCTAAATTCTCGTTGATATATTCTCCGATCCAACTCAACACAGCGGGTTCAGAAAGCGGGATGTCGCCCAATTGGGCATGCAGCTCGTCCGTATCCAGGGTAAACGCCCCTTTATCCGTCGTATGACGATAAATGAAACGGATCTGATCGTTCGCCTGAATCAGGCTCACAAGTGTACTGCTCATATCACCGATCGGAGCGCGATCCAGATGATCCAGCCGGAAGGATGCATAAATAACAGTCCCCTCTCCAACCTTTGACCGGATGGTGAAACTGCCATCTGTATCCTCGGCGCTTTGCTTAAAGAGCGGAATCCCAAGCCCAACCTTACGGGTAGTTCGGGTTGTGACAAACGGATCCGTCACCCGACGCAGGAACTCCTCATCCATACCGCAACCATTATCTGCGATCTCGATCTCGACCAGATTCCGCGACACGGATTCTGATAGACTGATCTCAATCTTTTCCGCTTTTGCTTTGATGGAATTATAAGTAATATCCAGTATATTAAGAGATAATTCCTTCATGGAATCAGTTCATATACTTCTTCAGGATATCAGGAATATCACCGACAACCAGTCGGCCGTAAACTTCTTCATTAATGGTCATAACCGGAGCCAAACCGCAAGCACCGATACAACGAGTGGCCTCAAGAGAGAATTTACCGTCGGGAGTGCACTCGCCGACATCAATCCCGAGGATCTCTTTGATCTTGTTCAGAATGTCACCGGAGCCCTTAACATAGCAGGCGGTACCTAAGCAAACACCAATCTTATACTCACCCTTGGGTGCCAGAGAGAACTGGGCGTAGAAAGTAACAACGCCGTAGATATGCTCCAAAGGAATATCCAGACCCTCAGAGATAATCTTCTGCACCTCGATGGGCAAGTATCCGTAGATCTCCTGGGCTTCCTGAAGCACGGGCATCAGGGGACCGTCTTGATCCTTGTGCTTTGCAATTACTTCGAGTAACTGCTGCTCTTGCTCTTTTGTTCCCTTGAATGGAACGGGACTCTTGTTGCTCATTTTTTATCCTCCTTAGTATTCAAACTGCTTCGCAGCTAACATTACAAACATATTAATTTTAACACATAACTATTTATATTTCCACATTTTTTTCAAATTATTACGATAATTTCTCGTTACGCAAATATCGAATAAGAGCTTCGGCGGTACATTCCGGTAATTCGAGCAGGTTCTCCTCCGAATGCTCGCCGATATCTTCGAGATAATGGGCATCCGAATCGTGGACATATCGATAAGGACGATTACCAAGCCCGGGAGTTGCAATAAGAAAGTTTTCAGGCAGATTGCGCGAAAGTTCAAAACTTCGAAACCCCATATACTCCCCTACCATACCAAAGTTTCCTACCAGACTTTTGGTCTGCTTATCAATATGCGCAGGCACAGCAACACCGCCATAAGACTCCACAAGGGCCGGAAGTCCGTCCAGCGAAATACTCGTCGCATTAATCAAATAGCGTTGCTCCTCGCCGATTATCCGGTCTTCTTCGTCCATCAGGTGCTGGTTTCCAAAGATCTCGGGCTTATTCAAAATCGGTGGCAGCGCAGGCGCAACCTGATCTGCATCAAAAGCACGCGCCGCTTCAAGGGTCGGGAACAGGCAAAGAACGTGAATTTCTTCTGCGGTTTCCAATTCCATAGAGGGCACAACGGTGATCCCCGCCTTTTCACCGACCCGCATCACAGCCTCCACATTACCCGTGGTATTATGATCCGAGACGGCAATCATATTTAAGTCACAGATCATCGCCATATTAACGATATTATTCGGCGTCATATCACCGTCACCGCACGGAGAGAGTGCAGAATGAATATGCAGATCATAACGCAGTACCATAACGCTCTCCTTTTACCGATCAAGTACTTGGTGGATTTTTATTGCGGTGTTATAGGTTGTATCAGACGAAGAAAGGACGATGATATCGTTTTCGATGGCCTTCGTCAGAGCCGTTTCATCCGGACGAACGCCCTCGGTCAAAATAACGCAAGGCAGATCCGCCATAACGGCAACCGCCATCACATTGGGATTAGACATCACCGTTACCAGCGCATCTTCATCGCCGGCGCGACCGATCACCCAAGAAAGAAGGTCGCAGCAGTAGGCACCGCCGACATTCCGTGCCTCTGCATCCTTCCCTGCATAATATGTGAATCCGCAGGCTGCGGCAAGCTCATGTACATTCATCATTCCATAATATCCTTTAAACGATTTTTTAAGACGATCAGGCAATCAGAAAGCTTTGCTGTTCCCTGCACAACATCCACTGCAAAAGCGTGGCAGGACGGGGACCCGCAGGCGGAGCAATCGATACCGGGCAGTTCTTCTTCTATCTTTTGAATCTCCTGCATTTTAATCATTGCCTTTTGCAGATCCTGATCCAGCTGAAGTACAGGATCATACTCAATCGGCTTATGCCAAAGATAATCATCCGGCTCCAGATCAAAATCCTTCATATGGTTGGCAGAAACAGGCATATATTTACGCAACTGACGAACCCGAGTACGAGCTATGTACGGATTTTCAATCGTAAGGCACCCGCCCACACAGCCGGAAACGCATGCGCCAAGCTCCACAAACTCCACATCACGCAGTTTTTCATCCTCAATTTCTTCCAGAATCTTGATAACATTTTCCATACCATCCGCAGCCAAGTATCTGGAACGAAGCAACGAAGTCGCCTCACCGCCGGTATAGCCCCAAGATATCCCCGTCAATCCGCATTCGGAAAGCGCCTTAGGCTGCTGAATTTTATTCATCGCAGCAAGCAGGGGTTTATAGACATCAGAAATTGCCAACACACCGTCCACGGGCGAGGATTCATCTCCCAAAGGCTGACGCATCGCAGTTACCTTCGCAGGGCAAGGAGAAATGAAGAATACGCCGATCTTTTCCGCAGGCAGACCGGTCTTTTTCATCGCTTCTCTGCGCGCAATATCCGCTGCAATATCTACCGGTGCTTTAACACAAAGCAGATGAGGAATCAGCTTCGGGAAACGCACACGAATCAAACGAACAATTGCAGGGCAAGCAGTAGAGATCACCGGCATTGGCTGCTCATTTACCTCGTTCAATTTCAGACGGGTACATTCAGAGACCAGCTCGGCAGCACGCGCCACCTCAAAGATATCGTCAAAACCGATATCCAAAAGACCGGTGAGGACATAGTCCACATTATCCAAATTATTAAATTGACCGTATAAGGACGGAGCAGGCATCGCAACATTATATTCAAATTGCCCAAGCATCGACAGCTTATCATAAACTGCTTTTTTTGCGCGGTGAGGACATACGCGAATGCATTCACCGCAGTCGATGCATCGTTCCTTAATAATTGTTGCTTTTCCGTCTTTAACACGAATCGCTTCAGTGGGACACCGCTTTACACAGGTCGTACACCCGCGACAACGCTCCGCATCTAATGTAACAGAATGGAAGTAGTCCATTATATCACCTCAAGTATTGATCAAAATCGTAAGTGTCGTACCGACACCAAGCTCAGTTTTAATTTTCAGATCATCAGAGTATTTCTTAATATTCGGCAGGCCCATACCGGCTCCGAATCCAAGGTTGCGGACCTCCTCGGGAGCAGTGGAATAGCCCTCCTGCATAGCAAGATTAACGTCTTTGATTCCAGGACCTTTATCCGCCAGAATCACCTTCACGGCTTTTTCGGTAATCTCCACAATCGCCTCGCCGCCATCGGCGTGGATCACCATATTAATCTCACCCTCATACATAGCAATCGCCACTCTGCGGATAACATCAGGAGAAAAGCCCAATTGCTTCAGCATCTTTTTTGCGGCAGAAGAAGCCTCTCCCGCCATACTGAAGTCCTCGCCATCAACACGGTATTTCAAAATAATCGGTTCCATTATACCTTATCCACTCCTTCGCTGTATAATCCGCCGGTATACAATAAACCGCAAGCGGTATACATCCGGTAATCGGTTGCCATAATCATAATACCGTTATCTTCCGCAAGGGAGATCACCGCATCTTCCGGACGCTTGCCGCGTACGAATACGATACATTTCATATCCATCATCTGAGCAGTACGGACGGTCTGGGGATTCACAAGACCGGTCAACAAGATGCTTTGATCCTTAACAAATGCCAGGACATCACTCATCATATCAGATCCGCAAGCACTTTTAACCTCAAGTTCCAGCAGTTCTTCGCAGCAGAGCACCTCCGCCTCCAGTAAATCACGCACCTTTGATAACTTCATTATAAATCTCCTTTAACGATACTTTTATGCATTAATTATACCATAAACAACCTGCTTATTCAAGATGATTCTTAAGTAAAAATCCATTGACATTTCTTTATGTTCGTAATATAATATACTCCAAATTCTATTTTAGAAAGAAAGGTGTATTTTAATGAGAGTTTACAATTTTTCCGCAGGTCCCTCCATGCTTCCTTTAGAAGTACTGGAAAAAGCCGCCAGTGAGATGACGGAGTACGGTACCTCAGGTCAGTCCGTAATGGAGATGAGTCATCGGTCAAAGGAGTACGGGGCAATCATCGAGTCAGCGGAAAGTTTACTCCGTAAAGTACTTTCTATCCCCGATAATTACAAAGTACTGTTTTTGCAGGGCGGCGCTTCCAGCCAATTTGCAATGGTCCCCTTGAATTTGATGACTAAGAACGGAAAAGCCGACTATGTCATCACCGGTCAGTGGGCAAAAAAAGCATATAAAGAAGGTAGCCGCTACGGTAAATGCCGTGCCGTCGCTTCCAGCGAAGATAAGACCTTCTCCTATATCCCCGAATTGAACAGTGCAGATTTTGATAAGGACGCAGACTACTTCCACATTTGCTACAACAATACCATCTACGGCACCAAGTTTTACAAACTGCCCGAAACCGGAAACGTGCCCTTGGTAGCAGATATGTCTTCCTCTATCCTCAGTGAGGAGATCGATGTTTCCAAGTTTGGTGTAATCTATGCGGGTGCGCAGAAGAATATGGGTCCTGCAGGTCTGACCGTTGTGATCATTCGCGAGGATCTGATCGGCGAACCCCAGCCGATTACCCCGACAATGTTTACCTACAGCACCCATTCCGAAAATGCTTCTATGTTCAACACTCCCCCCACCTACGCCATCTATATGCTGAAGCTGGTGCTGGAGTGGATCGAGGATTTGGGTGGAATCAAAGTGCTGGAAGGTATTAACAAGAAGAAGGCAAAATTGCTTTACGACTTCCTGGATCAGTCCGAGATGTTCCACCCCACCGTTATGGGTGAATCCCGTTCTATGATGAACGTACCCTTCGTAACCGGCAACGAAGAATTGGATAAAAAGTTTGTTGCCGAGTGTACCAAGAACGGCTTTGTCAACATCAAAGGTCATCGCTCTGTGGGCGGTATGCGCGCCAGCATTTATAACGCAATGCCCTATGAAGGTGTTGAAGCGCTGGTCAACTATATGAAAAAGTTTGAAGAAGAAAACAAATAAAGGTGAATTTTATGAAAATCCAAACTCTGAATAAAATTGCAAAAATCGGTCTTGACGGTTTTGACGGAAAATATGAGATCTGCGACACCTGCAATACCCCTGACGGTATTTTGGTGCGCAGTGCCTCCTTGCATGATATGGAACTGCCTGCTTCCCTTTTGGCCGTTGCTCGTGCAGGCGCCGGTGTGAACAACATTCCCTTGGATGTTTGCGCTGAAAAAGGCGTTGTGGTGTTCAACACCCCCGGTGCAAATGCCAACGCTGTTAAGGAGCTGGCCATTGCCGCTCTGTTCCTTGCTTCCCGTGATATCGTCGGCGGCATTGAATGGGCAAAAAACCTGACCGGTGATGATGTTGCAAAGCAAGTTGAAAAAGGCAAGTCTCAGTTTGTCGGCCCTGAAATCTTAGGCAAGAAATTGGGTATCATCGGCTTGGGCGCCATTGGCGTTCAGGTTGCAAACGCTGCTCAGCATTTGGGTA
>JAZQAQ010000150.1:0-3182 GCA_045545255.1 Eubacteriales bacterium
ATTGCGAAATTTACCCCAAATGAATTGGGGAAGCACGGCGCAAATCGCGGAATTTACCCCAAATGAATTGGGGAAGAACCGCGCAAATTGCGGAATTTACCCCAAATGAATTGGGGAAGAACCGTGCAAATTGCGGAATTACCCCAAATGAATTGGGGAAGAACCGCGCAAATTGCGGAATTTACCCCAAATGAATTGGGGAAGAACCGCAGAAATTGCGAAATTTACCCCAAATGAATTGGGGAAGAACCGCAGAAAAAGGAATTTTGTGAAATTACCCCAATTCATTTGGGGTAAAGGCAAGCTGAATTTGAAGAAAAGGAGGGAAGTCCGATGATTTCCGTCACATCTCTGCCCGGCGTGGGAAAGACACGGGCTGCCCTTTTGGAAAAATTAGGGATTCGGTCGGCGGAGGAGCTTTTGTTGCTTTATCCGCATCGCTACGAGGATCGCTCCCTTGTTGTACCCATCGACGAGCTGACGATGCATATGGGAGAAAATGTCAGCATCGTTGCGGCGGTACTGGAGCCGCCAAAAATGCGGCGAATTTACGGCGGCAGGACGATGACCACCGCATTGGTGGGGGACAAGACAGGGATGATGACCGTCACCTTTTTCAATAATCCCTATATCAAGGATAAGCTGCAGGAGGGAAAGGTTTTTAATTTTTACGGAAAGCCCGACCCCAAAATGCTGATGAATATGATCGCACCCCAAGTGGAGGAGCTGAAAGCGGGTCAAGTGCCCGGCATCTATCCCATCTATCCTTTGACCGCGGGATTGAATCAACCCCAGCTTCGCCGCTGGGTCAAGGCAGCATATGAAAAGGCAGTGGCGCAGCTTGCTGACCCTTTGCCCGAAAAATTATTGGAGAAATATCAGCTGGTAAGCCTCAGTGAGGCTTTGCGCGCGGTGCATTTCCCGCAAAGTCAGCGGGATGTACTGATCGGTCGGCGGCGTCTGATCTTTGAGGAACTTCTCTATTTTCAGCTTGGGCTGAATCTTTATTCCTGCCGCGAAAAGGATCAAAACCAATTCCCCATCGGTGCGCGTCGAGAGGAATTCCTCGCCCTCCAGCCCTTCACGCCCACGCCCTCCCAGCAGCAGGCTGTGGGGGAGATTTTGGAAGATATGCGAGGCAAGTTCGCAATGAATCGGCTGCTGCAGGGTGATGTGGGCAGCGGTAAGACCTATGTGGCGGGGGAGGCGGCGTATGCCGCCCTTGCAGCAGGCTATCAGGCGGCCATTATGGCACCCACCGAAATTTTGGCACGCCAGCACGCGGAATATTTCCGTCCGCTTTTTGAAAAACTGGGGTATAAGACAGGTCTTTTGGTTGGCTCGATGACCCAAAAAGAGAAAAAGGAAACCTACGCCGCTTTGGCGCAAGGTGAGGTGCGGCTGGTGGTGGGTACCCACGCACTTTTGCAGGAAAAGGTACAATTTGAAAATCTGGGATTGGTCATCGCCGATGAGCAGCATCGCTTCGGCGTCCGTCAGCGGGCAATGCTGGCGGCAAAGGGCAAAAAGCCGCACGTGCTGGTGATGTCTGCCACGCCCATTCCCCGTACGATGGCACTGATGGTCTGGGGCGATCTGGATCTTTCGGTGCTGGAGGGCTTGCCTGCGGGCAGAAAAGAGATCAAGACCTATCTGGTGGGTCACGATTATCGCCCTCGCTTGGAGAGCTTTATGGAACGCCAGATCGCCGAGGGCGGTCAGGTCTATATCGTCTGCCCGCTGGTGGAGGAGAACGAAGAATCCGATCTGAAGAGCGCAGAGACGCTTTTTGCCGAGCTTCGGGAAAAGTATGGCACCCTCGCTGATATGATCCATGGCAAGATGAAGCCCGCTTTAAAGGATGCGGCAATGGCAAAATTTGTGGCGGGCGAGACGAAAATCCTCATCTCCACCACCGTTATCGAAGTGGGAATCAATGTCCCCGATGCGACCTTGATGATTTTGATGAACGCCGAGCGGTTCGGTCTTTCCCAGCTCCATCAGCTGCGCGGTCGGGTTGGGCGCGGAAACCGTCAGTCCTACTGCGTTTTGGTCAGCGACCATAGGGCGGAGCGTACCAAGGAACGGCTGGAATACTTCTGCTCCACCACCGATGGATTTGCCATCTCCGAAAAGGATCTGGAGCTGCGCGGCCCCGGTGACTTTTTCGGCAATATGCAGCACGGTCTGCCTAAAATGCAGATCGCCGATGTTGCCACCGATATGGAGCTTTTGACCCTCTCAAACCGTTGCGCAAAACGCTTGCTTCAGTTCGATCCCGAACTGCAGGCGGACTATAATCAGGGGATTCGCCAAAAAGTGCAAGCACTTTTCGATTCGGAGGAAACCATCTTTAATTGACAAAATTTACTTGAATTTTTCCTTTCATTTCGCCCAAAATACTTATTGTAAAGCAAAGAGATGCTTTATAAATCTTACAAGGAGGTGTAATGAAATGGATAATTCTATTAAGAGCAATGCCAAGGCTGGTCTGGATAAGATGAAGTTTGAGGTTGCCCGTGAGATCGGAGTGGACCTGAAGCAGGGCTATAACGGTGATTTGACTTCCGCTCAGGCAGGTCATATCGGCGGCCAGATGACCAAGAAGTTGGTTGAGAAGGCAGAGCAGAGCCTGTAAAAAGCACCGTATATCAGCGCAGACCGAAAAACAAAAACAAAATTAATAACAGTCCTTGTTTCTTCGTGAAATGAGTGATAAGGTGTAAAAGCGACCCCTTGAGGGTCGCTTTTATTTTAAAATTAAAGTTTTTGTTTTTCTATCCTCCGCCTCGTCGCCTACCGTACAAAAGTACGCCGACGGCTCGAGGCGAAGAATTCGGCATCTGATCTCCGGCGCTTTTTACCGAGACGTATATCAGCGCAGACCGAAAAACAAAAACAAGATTAATAACAGTTCTTGTTTCTTCGTGAAATGAGTGATAAGGTGTAAAAGCGACCCCTTAGAGGCACCTTCCGTAAGGAAGGTGCCTCAGTTATATTCGCCTTACGGCGAGTGATATTGCTTCGCAGTTATATTTGGACTTCGTCCAAGTTATATTCGCTTCGCGAGTTTCAAGGCGAATATAATATCACGAAAACCGATAGGTTTTCATATCACTTTTGCCGTTTGGCAAAAATATCACTGCAAACGATTCGTTTGCAATATCACTTTACAAGCCGAA
>JAZQAQ010000151.1:0-8845 GCA_045545255.1 Eubacteriales bacterium
TTGTGATCGCTAAGGTGATCCTTTCCGGCTCTGATGCTGAAACGGCGAGGAATCTTCTTGCCGGCAGATATCAAATCGGTATTGCATATATTGAGGTGAAAAATGAATGAAGTAATCAATAAGTTTATTCCGGAAGTGAAAAAATATTGGTTTATTCCGCTGATGATTTTACTCGGGATCCTTCTTATGAGTCGGCAACTGAACCAGCCTGAGGCGGTGGCGGTGTCTGCATCAAATAGAGACCAGGTGTTTATTGCAGAGACCGAAAACAGAGTGATAGAGATGCTGAAGGGCGTGGAGGGAGCGGGGGAGTGCAGGGTTACGATTACGCTGTCGTCCGGCGGAAAGAAAGAGTATGTACGACAAGAGGGCGGCGTCCTGGTCGTTACCGATAAGGATGGTAATGAGTCTGCAGTTATATCAAGAGAAAATGCACCGGAGATTGCCGGAGTGACCATTGCCAGCAAGGGCGCGGGAAGTTTGATGGTCCGTAAAAATATTATTGAATCGGTCAGTACGGTTTTAGGAATTGGGACCAATAAAATTTGTGTTGTTTCTATGAGTGGGTGAGATTATGAAAATAAATAAAAGACAAATTGTATTTTTATCATTGGCGCTGGTCGTGTGTATTGCGGTATATTTGAATTGGCGTTTTCTTGATAATGTGGATCTGGGCGAGGGAATGGTTTCTGTTGATGCCGAAAAAATGAATGAAAGCGACGAGGAGGGCGGAAAAACTTTAGGTCAGGCTCAACTTGTTGAAACCGTTGCAAAGGATGTGGCGGCTTATTTTACCGAATGCAGAATGAATAAACAGCAGAGTCGTGATGAGGCACTTGAACTATTGAAGGCTGTTGCCGATAGTGAAGAGTCTGCTGATGAGACCAAAACTAAAGCAAATAACGATATGATCAATCTTGCTAAAACAACCGATGTGGAAGGTACGATTGAGAGTCTTGTGAAGGCGAAGGGCTTCTCTGATTGTATGGTTTATATCGGTGATGATTCTGTCAATGTGGTTGTGGCAACATCGGGATTGTCTTCTGAGCAGGCGGCACAAATCAATGAAATCGTTATCTCCGAATCAGGCAGGGAGGCATCTGCCATCAAAATTGTGGAGATCAAAACCGAGTGAAAGGGTCTCCTTTGGAATTAACTTGAAAAAAACTTGCAATTATTATAGTCTGTATGGTATAATACTTGCATAGAGTATTTCAAAGGAGAGTTGACTATGGATATATCCAATGAATTAGGCACTGTTGAAATTTCCGAAGAGGTATTATGTACCATCGCCAGCGTTGCTGCAAGCGAAGTGGACGGAGTGGTCGGTTTATCTGCATCCTTGGGCGGAAATCTGAAGGATCTGCTTACCAAAAAGTATGCGGGCAAGGGAATCGCAGTCGAGAATGGTGAAGACGGTCTGACCGTAACTGCCAGTATCGTTGTGAAATTCAAATGCAATGTCCAGGATGTGGCTGTAAAGGTTCAGGATGCTATTCTGACTGCTATTCAGGATATGACCAACTACGAAGTCAAAGCGGTCAATGTGAACGTTGTAAATGTTCAGATCGTTGACGAAGCAAAGTAAATAGAATTACCCCCGAAGCTATTGCTTCGGGGGTTTCGTCTTTATAAAAAGCGGGAATCCTTATTGGATTCCCGCTTTTGAAATTATTTGGCTTTATTTTTGATAGAGCACCAGAGACAGGGAGCAATCAGGGAAGAGGAGTAGCAACCGGAGATGATACCGATCATCATAGGAAGTGCAAAGTTTACGATAGAAGTCAGCCCCTTCGTGAGTGCGAATACCAGTACGAGTACAAGCGCAGCAATAGATGCCAGCGAGGTATTGATGGTACGGGTCATAGATTGGTTAATGCTCTTATTGACAAGTTCAGCCACAGGAAGCTTATTGCCGCTCAGGCGTTTATTCTCACGGATACGGTCAAAAATTACCAATGTATCGTTGACGGAGTAGCCGAGGATGGTCAGCACAACGGCGATGAAGCCATCGTTGATGGGGATACCAAACAAAACGAATACCGTGAATACCAGAAAAATATCATGGAACAACGCGATCAGTGCGGTCAGTGCGGCGGTAAAACCGGATACAACAGAGAAGCGCAGAGACACATAGATGATGATAAATGCTGCTGCAAGTGCAATGGCGGTCAGACCGCGAACCAGAAAACGATGGCCGATGGCAGCCTCGACATTGGTGGTAGAGCCTTGCTCAAGCTTATTATCTGCAAAGGCGGTGTTCAGTGCCTTGAAGAGCTTTTCCTGATCTTCGGTGGTCAGGCTTTTGGTGCCTGCCAGACTGATGACCAGAGATTGATCTTCATTTTGATAACCGGTAGCGTTTTGCGCGGTTGCATCACGCCCCAAGGTATCCTTTACCAGCTTTTCAACCTTGGCGGTATCAATAGTGTTGCCGGTGTAACTGTAAGTGATTTTTGCACCACCGCTGAAGGTGATGTCAAGCTTAACACCTTTCACAAAGAGACCGACGATACCTGCAACGATCAATACAAGGGAGATGATGTAATAGATTTTTCTTTTGGCGTAAAAATTAATCATAATCACTCTACCTCCTTTGCTTTCTTATAGCCGTAGAATTTGGGGTTGCTGCAAGCTTTGTAGCAAGAGAGAGACTGCAGCATCAGTTTGCTGGAAATAATGGAAAGACCGAAGTTCAGGAAGATACCGATCAGCAAGGTGTATGCAAAGGAGAGCATAGAACCGGTGCCGAAGATCATCAGCAAGAGACCGACAGCTGCGGTCGTGACATTACAGTCCAGAACTGCAGAGAATGCACGGTTATAACCGGCAGAGATGGCACCCTTAAGGGTCTTGCCTGCATTGATCTCTTCTTTGATACGCTCGGCAATGATGACGTTGGAGTCAACGCCCATACCGATAGAGAGGATAATACCGGCAATACCGGGGAGGGTCAAGGTCAAGCCCATCATATGGAAAATCAGAAGCTGACCGGCGGTCTGCAAAAGCAGAGTAATGGAAGCCACGATGCCGGGCAGCTTATAGTAGATGCTCATAAACAGAATGATGATGGCGAGAGCGATCATACCGGCCAGCAGCATAATGCTCAATGCGTGAGCGCCCATAGTTGCGCTGACTGCGGAATAGTTGGTGGACTCCATAGCGAAGGGGAGAGCACCGGAATTGATTTTTGCAGCAAGATCTCTGGTCTCTGCTGCGGTGAAATTGCCGCTGATGTAACCGGAACCCTCGGTGATGGCGGAATTGACGGTTGCAACGCTGACCAGCGTATCGTCCATCATAATGCCGATCTGATCACCGACGTGCTCGGAGGTGGTTTCACCGAAGATCTTGGTGCCCTTATCGTCAAAATCCAAGCTGACGATGTATTCGCCTTGCAGATAGCCTGCTTCGGCCTTGGCAACATTGGCACCGTCCATAAACTTCTCGACGATCTTATAGTCGGCGTGTCCACCTTCGTATTCAAACTCCACAGCGCCCTCTTCACCGTGCTCTGCTTCTTCAACGATGGCAAAGGTCAACTGGGCGGTTTCGCCAAGCTCCTTAATTGCGGCTACGGGATCGTAATCCTTTTCGGCAGCCTGCCAGGGGAATTCTACGAGAATGATATGGTTCTCTTTGTCGATGGAGACGGTACGGTCCAGAATGTTGTTGCCGTCTAATCTCAACTCGATGACTGCCTTTGCAGACTCAAGCTGATCATCGGTGGGGACGATCTTGTCATCCGCTGATTGGAAAGTGGCGCTGACGCCGCCTTTAATGTCGATGCCGAAGCGCATGTAGCTGCTCCGCTCGGTATAAATACCGAATGCGGTGTATGCTACGATGGCAAGAATGATGACAGCGACAATAAAGAATGATACTTTTTGCCAGACACTGGCTTTTCTTTGTCTCATTTTTACCTCCTTTTTGGCAGGGGGAGACTCCGCTGCCGAATAAAACTACTAAAACATTATATATATATTATATATAAATGTCAATTCTTTTTTAGCGTCTTGAAATGAACGCAGACTGTGGAAAGTGGGCAGGTGCCGCAGTCGGGGCGACGGGCGTCGCATACCGCTCGTCCGTGGTGAACGAGGTTATGGCAAAGCTTCGTTTGCCGCTCTGTGGGAATGATTTTCTTTAATTGCCGCTCCACCATTTCGGGATTGGTGCTTGAGGCAAGTCCCAATCGGTTGGAAAGACGAATGCAATGGGTATCTGCAATGATTGCCGGTTTTCCGTAGATATCACCGCAGATGAGATTGGCTGTTTTTCTGCCTATTCCGGAAAGAGAGGTAAGCTCTTCAATTGTGTCGGGAACTTTGCCGTCAAATCGCTCAATGATTGCTTGACTCATTTCGATGATGCTTTTGGCTTTTGCGCGATAAAAGCCGCAGGAATGAACCATCTGACAAAGCTCGTCAAAATCTGCATTTGCGAAGGCTTCCAAAGTGGGATATTTTGCAAATAAGGCAGGGGTTACTTTGTTGACCCGCTCGTCCGTACATTGCGCAGAAAGACGGGTTGCAATGAGAAGCTCATACGGCTCTGTATAATGGAGCGCACATTCAGCAGTCGGGTAGAGCTGATCCAATGTGTCTAAAATAAATTGGATTTTTTCGGTTTTCTTCATTTTTCCCCCTTGATTTTTGACCAGTAGTCTCGAGACGCATTCTCCAATTTGTTATCACCGAACCGATAATATTGCTTGCCTTTCAGGTCTGCAGGCATATAGTTTTGTTCCACATAATGATTAGGGAAGGAGTGGGGGTACATATATCCCTTGCCGTGACCGAGCTTTTCGGCTCCGCCGTAATGGGAATCCTGCAGATTCGATGGAATGATCTGCCCTTTTCCGCTTGCCACATCTGCCATTGCTTCATCAATAGCGAGAATTGCAGAGTTGGATTTCGGGGCAGTCGCCAAAAGAATGACCGCTTCGGCAAGAGGGATCCGCGCTTCGGGCAAACCAAGTGCTTGCGCGCAATCAACGCAGGATTTCACAATGGAGATGGCTTGGGGATAGGCAAGTCCGATATCTTCTGCAGCAATCACCATCAGGCGTCTGCAAGGTGCAATCATATTGCCCGCATCCAAAAGCCGTGCAAGATAAATGAGTGCGGCATCGGGATCCGAACCGCGGATGGACTTTTGGAAGGCGGAAAGAATATCGTAATGATAATCTCCGTCTTTATCATAGTGATTGCCGCTGCGTTGAGAGGCTTCATTGATCATTTCCTCGGTAATTACCGGTGCTTCGCGGGTGAGGGCAATAGAAATGATCTCAATGCAATTGCAGCATTTTCGCACATCTCCTCCGCAGCCGTATGCAATGCGTTTTATGCCGTCCTCGGAGTATTGTATCTTAAAGCCTCGCTGTTCCTCAAGATGAGAAATTGCTCGTTTAATAAAAGGAATCATATCGTCGGCGGAGACGGGCTTGAATTCAAAGACGGTACACCGACTTAAAATGGCGTTATATACATAAAAATAAGGATTTTCGGTGGTGGAGGCAATTAAAGTGATGCTACCATTCTCAATAAATTCCAAAAGGGATTGCTGTTGCTTTTTATTGAAGTATTGTATCTCATCCAGATAAAGCAAAATTCCGTTTGGTGCTGTAAATGGATTGATATCGTTAATGATCTCTTTAATATCGCTGATGGAAGCGGTGGTGGCGTTGAGCTTATAAAGCTTACGATCGGACTTTTCGGAGATAATTCGTGCCAGTGTCGTTTTACCCACGCCGCTGGGACCGTAAAAAATCATATTGGGGATTTCTTTACTGTCGGCAATGGCGCGCAGCAGCTTGCCTTCTCCCAAAAGATGCCGCTGACCTACCATTTCATCTATACTGGTAGGGCGAAGGATATCAGACAGCGGTCGCATAAGTAGCCGCCTCCTTTCAACATTTTATCTTATTATAACAAAATAGAAATAACGATTCAACAGTTTTTTGCCTAAATTCCATTGACTTTATCTTAAAGTCGGTATAAAATAGTTTTAAATAAAAATAAGGAGGCTCTCCAAATGATTGAAGAGGTCAATTTGCAGTTGAAAAAGAATGCAAACACCATTCGGATGGATATTATTGAAGAGGTCCATAGCGCAAAGTCCGGTCATCCGGGCGGCTCTTTGTCCATTGCCGATATCATTGCATATCTTTATTTTGTCGAGATGAACATCGACCCCAAGAATCCCGATTGGGAGGATCGTGATCGTTTTGTTTTATCCAAGGGTCATACCTGCCCTGCGCTTTATTCCGCGCTGGCACGTCGCGGGTACTTTGATCCCGAGATTTTGCCCACCTTCCGCCATGTGGGAAGCATTCTGCAGGGTCACCCCGATATGAAGCATATCCCCGGCGTAGATATGTCCAGCGGTTCTTTGGGTCAGGGTATTTCTGCTGCTTGCGGTATGGCTCTTTCGGCTAAAAAGTCCGGTAAGTCCTATCGTGTATACACCATTCTGGGCGACGGCGAGATCGAAGAGGGTCAGGTTTGGGAAGCTTTGATGTTTTCTGCCCATTATAAACTCGATAATCTCTGTATCGTTGTAGACGATAACGGTCTGCAGATCGACGGTCCTGTTGCAGAGGTTATGAACAGTGCGTCCATCGTTGAGAAGGCAAAGGCTTTCGGTTTGGAAGTATTTGAGATGGACGGTCACGATTTCGAGTCCATCGAAAAGGCATTTAAATCTGCGAAGAAGGTTACCGGTAAGCCTGCTCTGATCGTTGCAAAGACTGTGAAGGGTAAGGGCGTCTCCTATATGGAAAATCAGGTTGGCTGGCACGGCTCTGCCCCCGGCGACGAGGATTATGAGACTGCTATGAAAGAGTTGAAGGAGGCTGCAAAATGTCTATAAAAGAAGCGACAAGAGAAAGCTACGGCAAAGCTCTGGTAGAGTTTGCCGAGGAATATGATCTGTATGTTATGGACGCAGACCTTGCTGCGGCCACCAAGACTTCTATTTTTAAGAAGGAATATCCTGAGCGTTTTATCGAATGCGGTATTGCTGAAGCAAATATGATGGGTGTTGCTGCCGGTCTGGCTGCCACCGGTAAGACTGTCTTTGCAAGTAGTTTTGCTATGTTTGCTGCAGGTCGTGCTTATGAGCAGGTTCGTAACTCCATCGGTTATCCTCACCTGAACGTAAAGATTGGTGCAACTCACGCCGGCATCTCTGTGGGTGAAGACGGTGCTACCCATCAGTGCAATGAGGATTTGGCTTTGATGCGTACCATTCCCGGTATGGTTGTGCTGAATCCCGCTGACCCTGTGGAGGCTCGCCTTTGCGTTAAGGCGGCGATCGAGCACGAAGGTCCCGTGTATCTGCGTTTCGGAAGAATGCCCATTGATTCCATTTTTGATGAGAACTATAAGTTCGAGATCGGTAAGGGCGTTGTCCTGCAGGAGGGTAAGGATGTAGCCATTATTGCTACCGGTCTGATGGTAGAGCGTGCGTTGCAGGCGGCCGAACTTCTGAAGGCAGAGGGTATTGACGCTGCAGTCATCAATATGGCATCCATCAAGCCTCTTGATGCCGAGTTGGTAAAGAAGTATGCTGCAAAGTGCGGTGCGATCGTAACCACCGAGGAGCATTCCATTATCGGCGGTCTGGGCAGCGCAGTTTGCGAGGTCGCTGCAGAGCTTGGCAATTGCCCCGTTGTTCGCCACGGTGTTGAAGATTGCTACGGTAAGAGTGGTCCTGCGCTTCAGCTTCTGGATCTCTTTAAGCTCAATGCCGAGGGAATTGCAGAAAAGGCAAAATATGCCGTTTCTCTCAAGAAGTAAAAAAATGTAATTCGGTGCCGACGAAAGTCGGCACCGATTTTTTCTAAAACCTCTTGACGAATCAAAAGAAAAAGTGTATAATCTCATAAGAAATGCGGGTATAGTTCATCGGTAGAATGCGACCTTCCCAAGGTTGATAGGTGGGTTCGACTCCCATTACCCGCTCCAAAAAACGGACCTCTTGAGGTCCCTTTTTTAAAAAGTACGAATTGAGGTGCCGTTTATGAGAAAGGATAAGACGAATTATTATTTGGATATGGCCGATGCTGCAACCGGTCGCGGGACCTGCCTGCGTCGTGTGTTTGGCGCTATTATCGTGAAGAATGATGAGATCGTTTCTACCGGTTATAACGGCGCGCCCCGCGGCAGAGCAAACTGCAATGATTGCGGAAAATGCATCCGTCAGGAGATGGGGGTCAACCGTGGTGAGCGATACGAGCTTTGCCGATCTGTCCACGCAGAGGCGAATTGCATTATTTCTGCTGCACGCCGCGATATGATCGATTCCACTCTTTATTTGGTCGGTCACGAGGTGGATACCGGAGAGTATGTGAAGAATACTGCTCCGTGTGCAATGTGCAAAAGATTGATTATCAATGCAGGGATCAAGGATGTCGTTGTTCGGGATAGTAAGGACGAGTTCCACTCTTTCTTGGTGGAGGATTGGATCACCAACGATGAGTCTTTGGACGGTACGCTTGGTTATTAAAAAATATACCCGGAAATGCGATGCATTTCCGGGTTGACTTTTTAGCAGTTATTATTCTCAGGCGGGAAAAACTCATTGGTGGGGAAGTTCAGCTTTTCAAAGAAAGAGCAAGGTTCCTCTTCTCTGGGACCGCTGCACTCTTTTTCAGGTAAGCAGAATTTGGAGGCGGGAATGCGCACCTGTACATCGCGTACAATTCTTACCACGCTGAAAAGACCCAAGGATACAACGAGTTTACGGTTTGCCACATCGGTCAGTCCGTCGGGATACAGATTGGCAACGCAATCAGGCAGATTTAAGGTGTCGTATTCCGAGCAGCAGCAATTACAAAGTC
>JAZQAQ010000152.1:0-6768 GCA_045545255.1 Eubacteriales bacterium
GACAATATTTATAGCACAACTCATAGAATAAAAACTAATATCGAAGAAAATGGTATTTATGCAGGTTTTGATTTTCATTCGCCTTGGCATTTATATGAGCAAAACGATGCTGTTTTTATTGTTAATAATGAACTTAATAAATCAGAAGAAATTGAAAAGTTTAAAAATCTTTTAAAAGAATCTTTAATCCCTGGCAGTATGATGTATTATGGCGAAGATGATTATGAGCCAGGTCAAGATTGGAACAAAATCGGCGGAAAAAGTTTTTCGAGATTTGTTATGACGCAAGGTGCAAAATTAGGCATTACTCTTGAAACTGCTTATTTTGGCAGAGAGGGTAACGAATTTAGCGAAGAACGTGCGTTAAATCTTGGCAGAAGCTTCGCAAAAGCAATTAAAAAATATCTGTAAAATAAAAAGGAGTGCTTTGCGAGACTTCTCATAAGGAAGTCTCGCAGTTTTATTCGCCTTGCGGCGAGTTCTATTGCTTTGCAGTGATATTCGGCTTACGCCGAGTGGTATTTGCTTCACAAGTTTTGTAGGCGAATAAAATATCACTGAAACCGTAAGGTTTCAATATCACTATTGCCGCAAGGCAATAATATCACTCCGACAAAGTCGGAATATCACTTGAAAGACTTTCATTTTTTATGTATAATAGTTTTCGAGGTGATAGTTTTGGCTGATAGCGTTTTAAGAGATAAGGCAAAACTATTAAATCAAAATAAGGGTTTGGGCATAGCCCTTGACAGCATTTGTACAGACAAATGCGATGCTGGTTCTATCCGAAGGGAGAGAAATTTTGTGAACATAATTGAGCATTATGATAAACTAATCGATGAAAATAATGACCCTGTATATGACCCTGAACCCTTGAAAGAGTATATGAATAAGTGGGACGGTCAAGTTTTTATTGATATAATGAAACTAGATAAAACAAAAACCGTTTTGGAAATCGGCGTTGGCACAGGTCGTCTCGCATTAAAAACTGTGCCGCTGTGCAAAGAATTTGTTGGCATTGATTTATCGTCAAAAACAATAGATAGAGCGACACGTAATTTATCGCAATATAAAAATGCAAGAGTGATACTTGGCGATTTTATGACCTATAATTTTGACACTTCTTTTGATGTTGTATATTCCTCATTAACTTTTATGCACATTCAGGAGAAGCAAGAATGTATCAATAAAATATATTCTTTGTTAAAGTCAAAAGGGTATTTAATTTTATCCATTGATAAGAATCAAAATGATTGTATAGATTACGGAGACAGAAAAATCAAAATATATCCTGATAACCCTGATGCGACAAAGAAATATTTTATAAATTCCGGTCTATCGCTATTAGAATGTATAGAAACAGAATTTGCATACATTTTTGTTGGTTTAAAAATATAGAGAAAGCCGATAGATTCAAAAACGAATCTATCGGCTTTAAACATCCTTATGACAAGTAGCCTTTCGGGTATCCGTTTTTTCTTTGCCGGGATAGCAGGACGAGAACCGGGGTTCGACAACTGATGCTCCGAATATACCGAGCCGCAGGCGATGGATATTCGGTCAGCAGAAGTTGTGCAGGGACTTCAGCGCATGGTGCGGAATTCATCGCCGTCCTGCTCACTTCGCACATTACCTCCCTTCTTTTCCCCCGACACTCTTGCATTCAATGGTGATTTATGCTAAAATACATCTAATAATATAAAGGAGCGAAAAAATGAGCAATAAACTTTCTTTAAATGGGCAATGGCTTACAGATCATCTTTCCGATCTTCCCTACACAAGCGAGGCAGAACCGGAGCTTATCCCTGTTGAAAAAAAGAAATACGGCGAGGCTGTCGTATCCTGCCCCGTACCGGGATACTGGGAAGACCTTGTTGATGTTTTTCGCTCTACCGCGATGCACACTCGCTTAAAATGGAATCCTCTTTATACCCTGCAGCGATATCCGCAGGCGGGATATGTACCCGATATGGCACTCCCCAACCCTGTGGGTTGCCTGATCCATAAAAGAGATTTCTTTATGGAAGAAGTGGGCAACAATGCGGAGCTTTACATCGGCGGCGCGCAAAATACCGTCTCCGCCTGGATCAACGGTCATTACATCGGCAGGCACGAAGGCTATTCTGTGGAGTTTTTTATGAAAATTCCCGCAGGGGTTCTGGTGCGTGGCAAAAACCGTATCACCCTTGCCGTTTCCAATAACCGTCTTGCCGGTTATCAAGGACGCCCCGTCTCCGGTCTGACCTCCCGTGCGGCAAACGAATGTACCGGCGGTATCTACGGTGACATTGAGATCCGCACCTATCCCGATGGGTTACGGGATCTTTGGGTCACCACCGCAAAGGATCTTTCCTCTTTTACCATCCATACCGAAGGTGCAGAAAACGCCGTCAAGACTCTTGAAATTCTGGACGGAAACAAATCTCGTTGCACGCTTGAAATTCCCGCAGGTCAGCAAGAGATTTCCCTTTCCTGCGAGGGATATCAGTTCTGGTCTCCTACAGAGCCAAAACTTTACCGCGCCATCGTCGCCACTGAAAATCAGGAATTGGAGCTGCGCTTCGGCATCCGCCGCTTGGAAAGCCGCGGCACCAAGCTCTACCTCAATGGCGAGCCGTACTTCTTCCGCGGTACCTGCGAGCATTGCTACCACCCCATCACCGTTCATCCCACTTTAGAAAAAAACTATTACCGTAAGGTCATTCGTACCTTGAAGGAGCTGGGCTTCAACTCCATCCGATTCCATACCTATGTCCCTATGCGTGCCTATATGGAGGCTGCAGACGAGCTGGGGATGCTGATCGAGATCGAGACGCCGAACAATACCGCTTTTAGTGAATGGAAGGAAATCGTACGTTCTTGCCGTCACTACACCTCCCCCGCCATCTATTCCTCCGGCAACGAGCTGCATATTGACGAGGATTACATTGAGCATCTGTGCGCTTGCGCTCAATTGGTACACAGCGAGACGGACTCTCTTTTCTCCCCTATGTCTGCAATGCGTGGAATTGAATACAATGATATCGGTGACAACATTATCGAAACCCCCTTCCCTCATAACGCAGAAAGACTGAAAAAGATCGGTGCGTTTTGTGATCTCTACAACAGCTATTCCCACGGCTTTACCAGTTATAATTCCGATGCGGGCACTTATGAGAAGCTGGATACCGACAACGCCATTTACGAAAAGCCCATCCTTACCCACGAGATCTGCATCCACGGCACCTACTGCGATCTTTCTCTGAAAGACCGCTATAACGGGTCAAGGATCGGAGACACGGAGTTTATGACATCTGTGGAGAAGCATCTTGCGGAAAAAGGGCTTTTAGATCGTGCTCCGCTCTATTACCGCAATTCTGTCGCTTGGCAACGTATCCTGCGCAAGCAGTGCTTTGAAACAACGCGGCGGTGCGAAACCTTTGCAGGCTACGACTTCCTCGGCGATATCGACACCCATTGGCACACCTTTGGCTATTGCGTGGGTATGATGAATGAATTTTACGAATTAAAGCCCGGCGAGACCGTCGCCAATGTCCTGCGATACAACAGCGACACCGTCTTATTGGCAGATCTGCCCGACTGCCTCAACTACGAAATGGGCGAGACAGCCACCATCCCCCTCCTCGTCTCCAATTATGGGAAGCGTCTGGAAAAAGCCACTCTGCGCCTGCTGGTACGCTATGGAAACAAAATCCTATTGCGGCGTGAATTACGGGTCGGTGAAATCCCCGCAGGAGAGATCACACCACTCTATACCCTTTCCTTCCGTATTCCAAAATCTGCTGATCCGCAAGAGATCAAGCTTATTGCAACACTCAGCGGCGGCGATACCGAATGCGAGAACCAATGGGAGCTTTACGCCTTCCCCAAGGCGAGCGACAAGCTTCCTCGCAAAAAAGACCTGATCATCACCAACGAAATGGATGCCGCAGAGTTGCAGGCGGCAATGGCAAAAGGAAAGCGGGTCGTACTGCTGGGCAACGGGCCCTTTGCTACGCTGGATGCTGATTTTCAGCTTTCCGTGGCAGGGCGGACCAACGGGCATCTGGCAACCGCCATTGCCGACCACCCCTTAATGGAAGGATTCCCCCATCACGGCTTTTGCGGCTGGCCGTTCCGCCAAATGATGCGCAAAAGCAAGGCGGTCGTACTGGATATGACACGCATTCCCCACGACCCCATCATCGACATCGCCTCCACCTATAAAAACGCCCATCGGGAGGCACTGCTCTTTGAATATGCCATCGGCAAGGGAAAACTATTGGTCTGCACCCTGAACCTGCATAACGACGATCCCGCAGCCCGCTGGTTGAAAGAAAAGATGTTTGTCTATGCAGCAAGCGAAGACTTTTGCCCGAGGGATGAGATCACGCCCGCAGAGCTTGAGGACTTCTGCAATGCGACTCCTATCGCCTCCGCCGCAAACAGCAACGAAGCGCAGAATATGAACGATATTACGATGACCAAATAATCTCAAAAAAATGACGGACAAAGAAAAAACTTTGTCCGTCATTTTAATTATGAACAATTCTAATATCAATTGACTTTTACTGTTGCCTGGGGTATACTTTATTAGAATAAATATGCCGAGCTTCGGCAAATTTCTGCACAAAGGAGATCTTTTTTCATTGGGCGCCAAAAAGAAAATCAATAAAAAAGCCATAATTGCAGAAATTCTGCTCCTTGGCGGCAATCTGCTCTTTTTCCTAACGATATGGCTATTAAGTAAATATGATAATATCGATCTGGATCAGGTGCTCTTTCAGATGAAAAGCCCCGCATCCGGTGCACATAAAAATCTATTGACCAGCGCTTTTTTGCGAGTGGTCGTCTTTGGAATCGTGGCAACCGGGCTGGAAACCCTGCTATACCTGCTCCTTTCGGGGCGTATGAAAAAGCGACTTGCTCAAAGCAAGCGTTACCTGACCTACTGTGCCTCTAAAATTTGTGGTTTTTTCCGCAAATATATCATTTCGCTATCGGCTATTATTTTGACCGTCTCCCTCCTGTTCTTTATGATCAAATTGGAGGTCATCGGTTATATCGGTGCCATCACCACCCATTCCGACTTCATCAAGGATCACTACGCCGATCCGCACACCACGCAGTTGACCTTCCCCGAAGAAAAGCGCAATCTGATTTATATCTTTTTAGAATCTATGGAAAGCACCTATGCCGATCCTTCGGCAGGCGGTCTGGTTACAGAAGATTTCATTCCGGAGCTCTCCCGGCTTGCTAAAGAAAACACGCATTTTTCCAACACAGACAAACTGGGCGGTGCTCTCTCCTACGCCGGTACCACCTGGACTGCTGCTGCAATGGTGGCGCAAACCTCCGGTCTTGCAGTAAAGGTTCCCTTAACCGCAGATAACTACGGCGGCGAGGACGCCTTCATTCCGGGCTTGGTCTCCATCGGCGAAGTACTGCAGAAGGAAGGATATGTGCAGACCTTACTGCTGGGCTCCGATGCAGCCTTTGCAGGGCGGGATTCCTACTTTACCGAACACGGCAATTATAATATTGTAGACATCGTATCTCTCAAAGCAGAAGGACGGCTGCCGGAGGATTATCTGGAATTTTGGGGCTATGAAGACCAGAAGCTTTTTGGCTTTGCCAAGGAAGAATTGACCAAACTGGCAAAGCAGGATCAACCCTTTAATTTTACGATGCTGACAGTAGATTCCCACTTCCCCGACGGATATGTATGCCCGCTATGCGAAAATAAGCACGAGGAGCAATACGCCAACGTCCTCAACTGCGCTTCCCGTCAGGTATACGAATTCGTACGCTGGATTCAGCAACAGCCCTTTTATGAAAACACCACCATTGTCATCAGCGGGGACCATCTGACAATGGATCCCAAGTTTTTAAAGGATATCGACGAAAACTATCAGCGAACCATCTATAATTGCATCATCAACTCCCCCACCAAGGCGAAAAAGACGACCTATCGCCGATTTGCCACCTTTGATATGTTCCCCACCACCCTTGCGGCGATGGGCGTAGAGATCAAGGGAGAGCGGCTGGGACTGGGCACCAATCTTTTTGCTGACAAAGAAACCCTCACCGAACAATACGGCTATGAAGCACTGAGCGAAGAACTGGGCAAGAAATCCACCTTCTATAACGAGAAATTTCTTGCTATGCAGACCATTCACCAGAGAAGCGAAGAAAACAAACGGTGATTTTTTTAAAAATCCAATCCCTAAAATCCGCGAAGATGATTTCTTCGTGGATTTTTTTATTGACAAAAATCCATAATGATATTATAATGATATCATAATAATTCTTGGAGGTGCTTACAATGCAAGAAAAAAACATAAAGGCCGGCAACGGTATGGTTGCTTTGCTGCTCACGGCAGCAGCTTGGCTTCTCTCTATTGCAATCTTTATAATCGGAGCAACATTCGTCGAAGGATATTATCCGGAAATCGGAACTTTCCTGATGATCGTCGGCGGATTATGGATGTCCCTTGGGTGGATCTTCTTTTTGGGTCTGAAAATCCTTAAGCCCCAAGAGGCTCTGGTGCTGACGCTTTTCGGAAAATACGTAGGTACGCTGAAGGGTGAAGGCTTCTATTTCGTTAATCCTTTTGTTGTGGCGGTCAATCCTGCTGCAAAGACTACGCTCCGCCAAAGCGGCGATGTAGACCATCAGGTCGCCCTTCCCGCCGCCGGAACCAATGCTGCGCAGACTGCCAGCAAGGTCATCTCTCTAAAGGTAATGACGCTCAACAACAATAAGCAAAAGATCAACGATTGCCTGGG
>JAZQAQ010000153.1:0-8246 GCA_045545255.1 Eubacteriales bacterium
CGGGGTCGGCGTTACGGGTGACTAATCCTTCTGCTTCCATTTTTTGAAGGGTGACGCTGACTGCCGGAGTGGAAAGATGGGTCTTGCGTGCCAGCTCCAGCTGGGTCAGACTGTCGTTGCGACTCAAGTGAAAGAGCATCCGTCTCCAGCCGTCTGCCATTCCCAAAGCTTCGGTTTTTTGACGCATTTTGTCGTTAAAAAGCTTGGAGAGTCCGTTGATCAGCATAGAAGGGGGCGCTGTTTTGAAATTTCTTTCTTTCAAAGGAAAAACCTCCTTTTAAATTTAATTAACTAATTAATAATTATAATTATAATTGAAAATTTGTCAAGTTTCCATTCATCAAACTGTATAAAAAAACAGAGAAATTTTTGGCTGATCGGAAGAGGAGCGAAGGTTGAAATCTTCATATTTTTATGATAAAATTAATTATTGTGTAAATTTTATCTTTTTTGAGGAGAATTAATTATGGAAAACTTGCAAACCGTTGCCAAGGAGCAGGAGATCTGCAAAAAGATTACCGAAGAGATGAAGAAGGTCATTGTCGGTAAGGATGAGCAGTTGCGTCTTCTTTTGATCTGCCTGCTTTCCAAGGGGCATATTCTGATCGAGGACGTCCCCGGCGTGGGTAAGACCACCGCTGCTTCCGCGATGGCAAAGGCTACCGGTCTGGATTCCAAGAGAGTCCAGTTCACCCCCGATGTTATGGCGACCGATATCTCCGGCTTTACCGCGCCGGACGGCAAGACCGGTGAGTTTGTTTATAAGCCCGGTGTCTGTATGACGAATATTCTCATTGCCGATGAGATCAACCGTACCTCCCCCAAGACCCAGTCTGCACTGCTGGAAGTAATGGAAGAGCGTCAGGTTACGGTGGACGGTGTGACCTATAAGCTGCCTGAGCCCTTTATGGTAGTGGCAACCCAGAACCCTCTGGGCTATGTGGGTACTTATCCTCTGCCCGAGGCGCAGCTGGACCGTTTCCTTTTGAAGATGTCGATGGGCTATCCCACCGCAGAGGAGGAGGCGCGCATCATCGGCGAGCGTCACGGCGTCAATCCTATGGAGAGCGTGGAGGCGGTATCCACCCCCGAGGAGATCATTGCAATGCAGCAGACTGTGGAGAAGATCTTTGTGGATCCCGCTGTGCTGGAATATATCGTGAATCTGGTCTGCGCCACCCGCAGCAGTAATCTGGTGACGCTGGCAGCATCTCCCCGTGCCTCTCTGGCACTGATGCGGGCGGCCTGCGCTGCTGCTATGCTGGATGGTCGTACCTATGTCATTCCCCGTGATGTCAGCGAGATGTATGAGGCGGTGGTCTCTCACCGTATTATGCTGGCGCCCGAGGCGAAGATCGATCGGATGACCGCATCCCAGCTGCTGGATACTTTGAAGGATGCCGTTAAGGCACCCATCGTGAAGTAAGGAGAAATTATGGCTCGTTCACGATTAATATACCTTGCGTTGCTGATCGGAGCGTTTATCTTTTCCCAGGCGCTTTTTGATTCTATTTCACTTTTCACCCTGGCGGTAGTACTGCTGATCCCGCTGATCTCTTTGATCTGCCTTTTGATCAGCCTTGCGCTGGTGAAGGTGGAACTGGATCCTGTCCCTGCCCGTGAGAAAAGATTGAATGAGTTCAGCATCCGCTTAAAGATCCATAGCAAGACCCCCGTTATGCTTCCGATGATGAAGTTCATCCTGCGGGTGAATAATCGGGACGGGGATCAGGCGGTCCCCGGCTACGCGGTGGTGCATTATCACGCGTTCGGCACGACCCACCTGGATATCCCGCTGGAATTTCGGGTACGGGGTCTCTATAAAGTAGGGGTAGACTGCGTGATCTTTTATGATTTCCTGCGCCTTTTCTCTATTAAACGGCGTCTTTCCAAGGGAAATGTTGTGGTGATCGAACCCCGCAAGATCAGTATGGATCTGCCTGTCCGGTCCTCTCGGCAGGAGCAGGAGAATACCGTCACCGCAGGCGGTCACGAAACCAAGTTCAACGGTGATATGGCAGGTATCCGCGAGTTTAATGAATATGATACGCTGCGTCAGGTGCACTGGAAGCTTTCTGCCCGCCTTTCCAAAATGATCGTCAAGACCTATTGGGAAAACTCCTGCGATAATATTATGGTGCTGGCAGATCTCTTCTCCTATGAGGAGGACCGCCTGACCAATCGTCGATTGACCGACTGTGTTGTGGAGATCGCTCTGGAGGTGACCGATAAGCTGGCAGAGACCGGTGTACGCAGTACGCTCGGGTATGCCAATTATGAGAGTATGCTGCATTTGCAGAGCATCACCACCCCCGAAGAGCAACTGATCGCCTCTGATGAGTTTGCAATGACTCCGATGATGGATGCAGGCTCTCTGGAGCAGTCTCTTTCCGAATTGGACGTTCAGTCCTTGCAGGGCGGCGCGCTCTATATCATCAGCTCTATGCCCGCTGATAAGCTGGAGGAATGCGTGGAGCCTTATTTGCGAGGCGTCAGCTGTGAGCTGCAATTTTTACTGGTGCGCCCCGAGGCGGAAGCGGAGCGTGGCGCAAATATGAAGGTGTTGACCTTAACGGAGATGGAAGAAGATGATTAAAAAAACTGAAAAGCGTCTGAAGCCGATCCCGGTCAACCCTCGGGTAAAGGTGGATCGGAAGCAGGGCTCCTTCGGCGTTGTATTGGAGATTCTTTTGCTGTATCTCGGTCTGGTGGGCTATGTTTTTTGTAATACCACTGCGCTGGATATGGGCATTCCCGCGCTCGCAACTATTGCTATTTCAGCCGTCAGCTTCGGGCTGATGATTCTCTTGGTATGGTATAAGCGGGTCTTTTTCGGAATTGCGGGCGGAATCGCCGGTCTTTCCTTGATTACTTATAAAATTTCTTTTCCGATGTACGCGGGGCTTTGGCGTGCGTTGGAGGTTTGTTATAACTATACCATTCATCTGCTGGCATCCCAGCCGAACTATGGAAGTTATGTAAACTATATGACGATGGATCTGGATAACATTCTTGAGAATACGATGGTCCTGACTCGTTATTTTTATACTGCGGTCATCCTGCTTTCGCTGATTGCCGCCTGCTTCTTTGCACTGGCTCTTTTTCGGCGAATTCCCATTATGGTTGCGTTTTTGGTGCCCGCAATAGGACTTGTTCCGCTCTTCTTTTACGGAATCGTCCCGCACTATCTTGCTTTCAGCGTCTTTCTTGCATCGCTGATCGGCTGCTACGGTCAGAGCATTGTCCAGCAGATGAGCCGTCGGCGGGATAGTAAGGTTAAGCGCAGTACCAATATCCGCCTGAAAAAAGCGGAAAAGAAAAAGAATAAAAAAACCTTGACTACTGCGCAGCGGCTGGAATTTGCCGCGCAGCACGGCAGCTTTGGTATGGTTGTGGCGGTGGTGATGCTGGCCATTACCATCGGTACTGCCGCCTTTATCTATACCCGTCCTATCCTGCAGATGGATCAGGTGCGGGAAAAACTGGATACCCTCTCGGAGGATATTCTGAATGTTGTATTCCAAAGTACTTATGAGAAACAGCTGAATGTGGCGGGCTATATGGACGAGGAGGAGGCGCTCAGCTTGCAGGTGCCCTCCTGGCGTCGGCTGAAGGTGCTGACCGTGACCAGCAAGACTGGTACTCCCGTCTACCTGCGCTATCGGACCACCGTAAAGCTGACCGAAGACGGTTGGACAGTTGGTGACGCTGCTTTTTCAGAGGATCTGGATACGTATGTTTACCACGATTTCTGTGAATACAACCAATTTTATAACTATCTGAAGCTGACAGCTCCAAGCGGTGATCCGTTGACTGCAGGTCTTGATACCATCGAGAGCGAGGAAGAGGGCTATATTACCGATCAGATCACCGTCTATCCCAAGTATAAGGCGAGTGATCTGCTGGCATTGCCCGGCGGCGCTACAACAACAATGCCCATCGGCAGATATGAGGCACTGGAGCGCGAGGACGATACGATCCTTATTGCCAACGATCGGCCGAGAGATCGTTCTTATATGTTCCGCGTCACCTCGCCCGTCCTTACCAGTAATGTTTATCTGACCAATTTTGAGGCGGCGCAGAAGAGCTATTACAATATCCGTAATCAGCACGGTGAAAACGATCCTTATATGAGCCGTGAGATGGAATACAGCAGCTTTGTCTATCGCCATTATTTGGAGATTCCTTCCGAATTGAAAAACGCGGTCGGCGGGCTGGCACGGGAGATCGTCAAGCCTTATTCCACCCGTTTCCAGCAGGCGCAAGCCATCGAGCGGTATCTGCGAGATAATTTCAAGTATAACGCCCAAAAGCAGCGGCTGGTGCGAGAGGATGGCTCTCCTGCCAGTGCCTATGATTACATTGCGTATTTCTTGCTTCAGAATGAGAAGAAGGAAGGCTATTGCACCCTCTTTGCATCTTCTATGGTCACAATGCTGCGAAGTTTAGGCTATCCTGCGCGGGTGGCTACCGGCTACTACGCCACTCCGTATTATCAAGATGTGGACCAGTATGCGGCTGATCTTTATGACTATAACTACCATGCTTGGGTTGAGGTCTATTTTGACGGTATGGGCTGGGTCTCCTTTGAGCCCACACCCGGTTATGGATTGGATCGCAACTACCACCTATTGGAAACCATCGACGCAGGCAAGGAGCTGGAAGAGCCGACGGTGGATGTGGAGTATATCGGCGTTCAGGAATATAATAAGTATCCCAAGGAACTGCCCGATCCCGTAGAGCCTTCCGAGGAAAAAGATCCTCTGGAGAATTTCATTAATAATGCGGTGGATCTCGGCTCTTGGGCTGTGGTGATTCTTGCAGTGATACGGATCCTGCTGGTGCTTTTGCTGCTGGCAGTGGTTTGCTTCCTGACCGAGTTTATCCATCGCAGAAGCCTGAAGGCAATGCGGCGCGGCTCTCCTGCAGACGGTGTACGATGCGGCTATTACCTGATCCTTCGCCTGATGCAGCTGCGCGGCTTCAAGTTCTTTGAAGGCGAGCTTTTGGAGGACTTTGTCCGCCGTTCCGATAACCTGAAGCTGGCACCCATCACCCTTACCTCCATCGTTCCCATTCTGCAAAAGGCACTCTATTCCGAGTCGCCGGTCAGCGAGGAAGAGCTGGAGGCTGTGGAGGCGTATGTTCTGGCATTGGATAAGGCGGCATTCCGCTACGCCAATATCTTTAAGAAGGTTTGGTACCGCTGGACGCTGCTTCATAAGCCGAAGCATAAAAATATGATCTGGAGCTTCAAATGAGAAGTTTTACCGTAAAAGCGAACGACGCAGACCAGCGTCTGGATAAATTTGTTCTGAAGGTGGCGGGGAACCTCAGCCCTTCGCTGATGTATAAGTACCTGCGCAAAAAGGCGATCAAGGTCAACGGTAAGCGCGCGGAGGGTAATACCCGCCTGCGGGAAGGCGATTTGGTGGAACTTTATATCAACGACGAATTCTTTACCGAAAAGAATGCGGATTTCCGTTCCATTAACTACCGCCCCAATCTCTCTATCGTTTATGAGGATGAAAACCTGTTGCTGGTGGATAAAAAACCGGGCGTCCCCGTCCACGCGGATACCCACGGCAGCAGGGATACCCTCATTAACCATATCCTCCTCTATCTTTATGAAAAAGGGGAATATGACCCCGAGGCAGAGCAGACCTTCACTCCTGCACTTTGTAACCGTCTGGATCAGAATACCGGCGGGATCGTCATCGTGGCGAAAAATGCCGCCGCAGGTCGGGCACTTTACGAGATCGTTAAGTATCGGCAGGTGGAAAAACGGTATCTGACCCTTGCTTTGGGTAGGTTTGATCAAAAGCAAGCGACCTTAAAGGCGTATCTTAAAAAGGATGCCAAGGAAAACTTGGTTAAGGTCATTCCTCATCCGCAGGAGGGCTTTAAGGAGATCGTCACCCGCTATCGGGTGCTGCGGGAGGGGAGAGGCCTCTCTCTTTTAGAGGTGGAGCTGGTAACGGGAAGGACCCATCAGATCCGCGCCCATCTTGCCTATGAGGGGCATCCTGTGGCAGGCGATCTGAAATACGGGACTGCCGCCGCCAATAAGGGTCTGCCCTTTCGCCATCAGGCACTTTACGCTTATTCTTTGGAGTTTAAATTGCCGGAAGAGCATTTTCTTTCCTATCTGAATGGGAAGGTCTTTCGCGTAAAAAAAGTATATTTTGAAGATTTTGTCTAATAAAAAACACATCCATTGTGGCACCCTCCGTAAGGAAGGTGCCACAGTTATATTCGCCAAAGGCGAGTTATATTGCTTCGCAGTTATATTTGGGCTATGCCCAAGTTATATTCGCTTCGCGAGTTTTGGGGGCGAATATAATATCACTGAAACTGCAAGTTTCAATATCACTTTGCGTGATAACGCAAAATATCACTGTGAGACCTGTCTCACAATATCACTTAATATTCTTATTTTTGAGATAGGTTAGTTTGAAAAATATGTACTCCCGTTACGCACATTTGAAAGTGCGTAACCCACTATGACACTTTCAAGTAGAAAGTGTCATAAAAAATGAATAAGGGAGAACACTTCCTTACGGAGTGTCTCCCTTGGAGGGGATCTTTTTATTTACCGATGTGCGCCGATGAAGAACACCGCGAGGGTGCCGGGGCCCGAGTGGGCGCCGATGATGGGGCCGATCTCGGTGATAAGGGTGACCTCGGCGCCGTAGCGCGTCTTGAGCAGCTCGGCCAGCTTTTGTGCGGACTTGGCGAGAGGAGCATCCTCCACACTGTTTACGGTATGTTGCACAGGTGAAGTATTCTTTGCTGTGATCCCAACCCTGACAGCGTACATTGTACATTTTTCTTCCGCAGTCGCCACATTATGCCGGATTAATCCAGAAAGAATCGCAAAAGTCCAGCGAAACAACCGAGAATTAGCAAAGAAAACACAAACCGGCAGAAGGATTTTCCCTCTGCCGGTTATAACGTTATTCAATTATGCCGTCAGTATCGAAGATATGATCCAACTCATCGTTGGAGAAGGCGCGAAGCACTTTATCGCGTACTGCCATGTCCGTCAGATCCAAGCGAATGAATCTGCTGGTACCGCCTGCATCCGTTGTTTTGTGGATCAACTGAATTCTGCCAATGCGATCCTCTGCTTTTGCGTACTCTGCCAGTGCTTTCGCCTTTGGCAAATTGTCGACATACTGGTTACCATGGGGTTCCAAAATGTCAACCACATAGTCAACTGACGGATCGCTGCGTACGATCAAGAAGTCGGGGTAGAAGGATTTCTTCTCGCCGCCAATATCGTAGGGCAAACAAAGCGCCCATGCTGCTCTGGAAGGATTGCGCAACCAACACACAAAGTCTGTGCGCTTCTCTTCTTCTTCGATCAGCGCGGCCTCCCAGCCGTTCAACTTGATTTTTGCGATACCGGTATCCGGTGCAGCAAGGAGATGGTTTTCGTATTCGATGCCATCGGGATCTTCTCTAACACTGATATTTTCAGGAATAGCAAAAAGCTGTTCGCTGACCACAGCGCTATCTGCCATGATTTCACGGTACTTCTTTTTGCATGCGTCCGATCTGTTTGCTACCGCCACACGGTATTTGCGAGAGAATTCACGAAGCTTGTTCTTTGCATACTCACCGAGCTTTGCTCTACATGCATCGTCAGCTGCGAAGAGAACGCAGTCAATCTTATGTGCGTTCGGGTTTTCCTCATCGTAATATCTGCCTCCGTAGATGTTGGGGAATCCGTATCTACCAAGCTTTGCATCTGCGTTGCGTACCTGTCTGTCCAGATCGGTCTCCGACATCAATGTGAAGTCGTTGAAGTAATTCTCCTGCAGCGCTTTGCCGAACGGGTCGAATACCTGTACCGACAATTTGAACTGCAACACCTGATCCGCCAGCGCATCGTATCTGCCGGTGCGATGTAAATCCTCAATGTATTCACGAATCAAACCGATAATGTCATCAATAACCTCATCACGGGCTCCCTGATAAATGACGTTATGTGTCAGCAGGGTTGCCAGATCCAACAGCGATTTCAGGTAATCATTGATGCGATCCTGACGTACAAAGTATGTCAGGTAGCCCTTGGCATTGATAAAATCGATGATCTCCACACGATCAAGCTCCGGTGCGAACTCCAGCTGCTTGCCCTGCGGAATTTCTTCTGCAGGAACGACAGGTGCTGCCTGCTGGCCGTTGCCTGTAGCCGGAATGGTTACCGTTCTTGGAGGGATATACTCCGGTGCGCGGTTGCC
>JAZQAQ010000154.1:0-23948 GCA_045545255.1 Eubacteriales bacterium
TGTCCGGTTTCCCATCTCCTCACCTCTCTTTGCAAACGTTTGTATTTTTTACAGTTCCAGTATACCAAACCCCGCCCCGATTGTCAAGAAAAAATCCTCCGCTTTGCGGAGGATTTTTATTAAAACTCTTTACGCCGGATAACAGCGAGAGATTTTTGAATGTCCTTTCGAAAAAAGATCAGTAAGATCGCAAAATAGACTACAACGACCAAAACAATAGATGCCAGCGAAAGAAACATTGACATACCGGCACGACACAGCACAAACGACAGTATCGCAACGCTCAAGGAAGCAATGAAAGGGCGATATAAGTTTTTAATAACCGAGAGTGCCTTCCATTGCAAGAATTTTTTCGCAAAGATAAAGGACATAACGATCTGCTCGACGACACAAAGGCATCTTGCATAAACAAAGACCCAAAAGTCCACCCGCGCAGCTACAACACAGACGGGAATCAGAACGATTAAATAAGATAACTGGAAAAAGAATAGTATTTTAGGAATTCCTCTTGCCTTATACGCCTCAGCAGGCAGTGCGTAAAAAACAACACTGCAGACCAACATCAAGCCCCACGAACCGATAACATCCGCCGCCTCCAGCCATTGCTTCCCCAACAAAAGCAGCGTGATAGACTTACGGTAAAAAAAGATTCCAAGCCCTGCAGGAAACAGGAGATAAGATACCAGCCTTTGAATTGCAGAAAAGACATCGAAAAACTTTTTGTCTTCCTTAATGCGTGATAATGCAGAAAACAGAACAGGAACAATGGCAGCTGTAGCCATATTCACGATGGACATAATCATATTGCTGGAGTTTTTATAGATTCCCAAATAGTAATCGGAGTACAATACACCGACAATAAAAGTATCCACCCAGAATATCATCCAATGCGCCAACGCCTCGCAGAGTGACCAGAAACTGAAATTGAACATCTTTTTCAACAAATTGAATGAATAAAAACGCCGCGGTTTCCAGGGTGAGGCGATAAACAAAGCAGTGGCATTGACAATAGAACCGGCAATATTACCGATAATTAACGCCCAATAGGATCTTGTTGCTATCGCGATGGGTACGGTAATGAGCAACGGTGCGAGTGCCACGCTGGCTCTTGCGGCAAACAGTTTTTTAAATTCAAAACTGCGACGCAAAAGTCCCATCTGAATACTGACCATAGAGGTAAACACCAACTGGCTACAGGAAACAGAGATCGCCGTTGCATACTCTGATCCGCCCATCAATCCTGCGATGGGATTACGGAACAACACAACAATCAACCACAAAAACAGCGATAGTCCTAAATTCGACCAAAATGCAACATTTGCATACCGATCTTTTTCTTCATCGTCTGAAAAATCGTTTTGTACCAAGTACTTTCCGAAACCGGCGTCTGTGATAATATCGATAAAGCTGACCACCATATTACAGACTGCGACAATGCCAAAGGCATCGGGTGCCAAAATACGCGCCAATGCCATATTGGTGATAGGCGAAATCAATTTTACAAAAAGTTCGGCCGAAGTTGACCAAAGCATGGAACTCTGGATCGTTTTTCCGTCATTTTTCTCCATACTTATCCACCTCAGAATCGTTACCAAAGTCGGCCTTTTTGCCTTTTCTGCACTTCATCATCAACGCCAAAAGCGGTTCTCCGGCAAAGATCACCAGCAAAGCAACACAGGTCGAGGGACGCAAAATCACACTGATAAAATCCGTATACATTCCACGAGGAACCCATAAAAGTGCGGTGATCATCAATAGTTTCACTGTATTTAATAAGGGTTTGTTTTTTTCGAAGTGACCACAGAAAAATAACAATGCTCCTAAAATAACATTTCCAAAAGCGACCCCAAGATAACCAAAATCATGAAACAGCTCAGCGATATAACTGGTTCCGGTTCCGTGACCTGCGAGATAACCGTCACCAAGCACTAAATATCCCAACGCATGAGCAAGACTAAAGCCCTCGGTTGCATGAGCAAGAGAGTTTCCGTTATATACAGGAATCCCGAAGATTCTTGCGATGATACCGGTATCAAACGCCTGCATAGAATACCAACGATTGGAAGGAAGCTGATCGTGAAAATCAAACTCCCATTTGATCACATTTACACTGACGCCCTGCTGATAAAAGAAGGACCGGATTCCGTCAAAAACTCCGGATGAAGCGGAGTAGCCGGCACGCCAATGGTTAAAAAGAGCAAGAAATACCAGAGCAAAAGGTGCCGCCACAACCAGTGCAATGATTATTTTTTTGCTGATCCAGTTTCCTGCCGAATCATCCATATTACGGAAAGTGAAATAGATGATCAGCCAGAAAATGCCCAGCACAACGATCGACCGTTGCCCCGAACCCAATGACAAGATCAAGTATATACAATACAGCAACGTAGGCAATTTACAAGCTTTTTTATCCGGCATAGTGGCAAAAAATGCAGACAATGCGACCTGCATAAAGAGTTCCATTTTGCTTAATGAATATAAAAGAAAATTTCCTTCAATTCTCTCATGATACTCCGGCGTATAGGTATAGTAGTAACTTTCACTTACCACATAATATACTGTGATCACCGCATAAATGATGGAGCAAACGATGGTGATATAGAAAAAAATCCTAGTGATGATTCGAATGCGCTCTATTCGCTGAACCCGCTCTTCCTCGGTTCGGTGTCGGTCTTTTTTATGAGGACTTTTCACTTTCCAATACCGTTCAATAAGAGAATAAGTCAGAAAAAGAATCACGAGGCTCAAGAGCAATACGATATGGGTATGAAGAGTCGTTGCGGCACTAAAGTCCTCTACTTGATGAGCAAAAAAACGTTGCAAGAACTCCCGCCCCAAAAGGAATGTAAAAAAGGCAATGCCAAACAAAAATAAAAGTATGCGTTCCTTAATTTTTTTAGCAGCGAACCACATTACATTTACCCAGACCATCAGCAACAATCCCACCAACATGCCGGCCTCAGAGATCATGCCAAGCAAGAGACAGTAAATGCTGGTAAGCACTTGCGTTCTATTACCTTCATTTTTAATTACTGCAAAAAATGACTCGCAATACTGAGCTATTTTTTTGAAAAATCCTCTCATTTAACAGGTTATCTCCTTTTTAAATCTCCACACAAAAAGTCACCGGTCGAACCATCGCACTGCCAAACGTAGCAAAGATGGATTGATATGCATCAATAACATCAATGCCTTCTCTTTGGTAGATGAAATCCCGCTCCACGCTTTCCAAAAATACCGACGGTATTCCGGCATAATCTCTTGGATGACCTGCTTGAATGCACCAAAATCCAAATCGGAGGCATGGCGAATTGTCACATAACAAGAACGGCAAAGACGGTATGCGGCAGCTTTGCAAACATCCGCATTCGCTTCCCGCTCTGTTAAAAACTGCATCATTTCCTGCACAGAATAAAAAAGATCCATATGCTTTCTTTCAAAGGGTCTGTGCTGAATGCTTCCGTCACGCTGCAAATAATAGTATTCTGCATTTGAAATGCAGACAACCTTTTGGCAGTTATAGATCTGACGATAGGTCGTAAACGAATCTTCAAAAAAGCGTCCCTTAGGGTAGGGATAACGAAGTGCCAGTTCTTTGGGAATCAGTTTTCCCCAAGCAAAAGCACCAAATCTTTTTTCATACATCAACGCAACCATAGCTTCATCGCGCGACATAACAAATTGGGTATTTGCCGAAAGATCTACACGTCTGGTCTCGCCGTTTTCCAGAATATATTCTTTACAGACCGGTGCCACCACCATATCCGCCCCCAGTTCTGAATGAGGTCGGCAAAGCGTCTCAATATATCGTTCAGAAACATAATCGTCCGAATCGACGAAAATCACAAACTTCGCCTCGGAATTCTGAACGCCCACGTTTCGTGCATCGGAGAGTCCACCGTTTTCCTTATGGATTACACGCACCTTTTCCGGATATGCTTCTTGATAGCGGTCACAAATTGTCGGGCATCCATCGGGAGAGCCATCGTCCACCAAGGTGATTACATAGTCATCAAAGGTTTGATTCAGAAGGCTTTCCACACACTTTTCCAAATAAGCCTCTACTTTATAGACCGGGACAATCACATCAATAAGTGCCTTTTTTTGCATATTAGATCAATCCTCCACCAGAGAACGTAATTGAGAGACAAATCCCGGATAATTATTCTCGGCACAATGCTTGGTATACCAATCCTTCCGTGCATTCTCCCGGAAAACTCGGTATTCCTCTGCCGACATTGCAGCAAAATCCTCAATTCTGCGTGCCAGCTCTTCCGGCTCAAACTCTGCCGGCATAAGCCTGCCGCTAAATCCATCGGTGACAACCTCTCCGTTTCCGCCCACATCTGTTGCAATACAAGGAATCCCGAAGGACATCGCTTCCATAATCGAAACCGGAATTCCTTCGGAGGCACTGACATTCAGAAACAGATGATAGGGTTCTTTTGCATAGTCATCTAAGACCTGCCGGTTGGGTACCATTCCCCTGAGATTCACACGAACATTCTGAGGAAGTTTACTAATCTCATCTTTCAGTTCGTCCATTGATACGCCATCCCCATAATGCGTCCAAATCACCTCTACACGAACCTTCGCCAACGCTCGAGCAATCAAATGCAGCCGCTTAATCGGATTAACCGTAGAGCAGCTCACAAGTTGCAAGGGATGTTCCAGTGCAGTTTGGTTGATTCCACAGTCCGCAGTGCCAAGTTTCGACACCTGCATTTTTTCACGATATGTAGGAAATTGCTCTGCCAAATATTGAAGACCGGCTTCCGAGATCAACACAACCTTCTCCAATCGTTCCAGTAAGTATTCCCGCAAAGGGATATACTTAGCAGAATTTACGCCCTCATAAAGATCATATCCGTGAGCTCTGGCTACGATCTTATAACCGGGAAGATATTTTTGCAGCAACAATGCCAAATATGGCTGATATTCAAACCGATATACATATAAGACGCCCTTGCCCGGGTTCTTCATCAAGCCGGATTCACGCAAGTACTTTTTAATATGTCTCGCCTCATAATGAGCACGGCTCAAATAAACAAACAGCTTAACCAAGGTAGAGGGATTTAAACGATGCTGCCGCATCAGTTTTCCCATCTCCTTATAGAGATTTTTATCAAACAATGCCCGCACAGAATTCAGCAAATAGACCGATTTCGGCGCATAATCCACAGGAAAAATATGAAATTTTTCCGACGGCAGCCTCCGCAGTCTGCTTCGATGCTCCTTACGGATTTGAAGTGCCAAAATATGAATCTCATCAAAGGAATCATAGTATGCCACCTCTGTCTCCAGATAAGGCTCCCAGTTTCCATAAGGGAAACTATTGGAAAGCAAAATCAACCGAGCGGGGTCTTGATTAGAATTATTATTCATTGCACCTTTTATCCCTTATAAATGTTTTTCTTTCCCAAAACAGAACAGATCGTCAACCAGATAATCTTCATATCCATTGCAAATGTCAAATTATCCGCATAGTTTACGTCATTTTTATAACGCTCTTCCAAAGTTGCGCTGTTACGGAGCAACGCCTGATTCAATCCCGTAACACCGGGGCGAACCTTAAATTTACGCATAACAAACTCATCATAGGTCTTCTCATTCCCCATCGGGCTGGGACGGGGGCCGATCAACGACATATCCCCGATCAATACGTTGAAAAACTGCGGAATTTCATCCAAACTGGTCTTTCTCAAAAACGCACCGATCTTCGTCATCCGCGGATCAGTTGCCGAATTAAAGGTGGTTCCGTCTGCATTGCGGATATCCTCACTATTCATCTTCATACTGCGGAATTTGATCATCTTGAATTTCTTCATATCTTTTCCGTAGCGCCAGCCGCAATAAAAGACCGAGCCGCCATCCTCAAACTTAATGGCAATTGCAATAGGAATTGCCAAAATAACAACAAAAATCAACGCAATCAGCGATACAATAATATCAAATAACCTTTTAAAAAACTTTCTATACATCTAACCCACTCCTTACAACTTTAGACATATCCTCGTAAATCTCTTTTACCGCCTCTTCAAAGGAATACCGCGGTCTATATTGTAGTAATTTCCGCGCTTTTGTGCTATCCATATAAGAAGACGGCATATGCTCTATCTTATCTCCGTAAAGGACATTCAATTCCGGGCTGAACACTCTACAGATCGTTTCTGCGATCTCCGAATTTGTCAACACGTCATTGCTGCCAATATTAAAGGTTCCGCTCAAATCATGTTTATCCAGCGCATTAAGGATTGCCAATGCCGCATCCTTTGCATAAAGCATCTGCCTGCGAGCACTGTTTTTTGAAAAAACATGAAGTTGCTGATGAGAAAAAGCCTGTCGGAAGAAAAGATTGATCATATAATTATTGTTTTCATTGGCACCGTAAAGATGAGCTAGGCGTAAATTCTTGATTTTCAAGCCGTTACGGGAACTAAAAAAATTCCCCAGACTCTCGCACGCTAACTTATGAATACCGTATAAACTGCCGGGAGCGGGCGCAAGTGTCTCGAAATAAGGCAACTCCAAACCGGAATATACAGATATTGATGATGCATACACGATGTTCGTTACGCCGCTTTGAACCGCTGCTTGATATACATTCTCCGTCAAATCAATGCAGTCATAATAGGCAGAAAGATGCTCATAAACACCACGTGTAGATGCCAGATGAACAATGGCATCCGCATCTTTAAAAAGTTCCGCAAGCGATGCGGCGGAATAATCACTCTGCAAAAGGGGGCACCCGTAGACCTGCCCGGATCTTCTGCTCAAAAGCAACGGCTCCGCACCGACCCTCAAAAGTTCCTTAACAAGATATCCTCCCAAAAAACCGCTTGCGCCTGTGATTACTACCCGCATCAGGTTCACCTCTGTTCACGAATATAGTATCCGACTTTATCAAAGCGTCCGTTCACCGGTCTGATCATATCACCTGTATTGTAATAATAAAAGTGATGCAATGCATCACCCGGAAGAGTGAACTTATTCCGATCCATCATTGTATTCGGCTCCTGGCACCAAAAGACCAACTCCATAGGTTTGATCTCCTCAATCCCACGCTCCAGTTCCGAGGTATCGTTCTCTAAAAGATGTTCAAATACCAGCTTCATCAAATTGATCCCGGTTGCCATCCCTAAAATATTCCACATATGACATCCATCCAAACGTGGCGTCATCTCGATAATATAAGGATTATCCTTCTCTACCTTAATTTGAAAATAAGCGGGACCATTTTTAATACCGATACGCTGACACGCGTCAGTTACTACGTTTCTCAACCGCTCATAACCCTTCTCCGAAAGTGCCTTGGAAGGAACGATATGTTTATGAATCAGGCCGGTATACTCCGGCCATGTATCGCGATCCGATGCTACCAAGAAACGAATCTTGCCATCCACTAAATAAGTATTGACCGAAATTTCCGGACCGTCAACATACTTCTCCACGATCACCTTTTTATCCCGAGAAAATGCCTTGGCTTCTTCAAAATGCGCTTCAAACTCCTGCTGGGAATGAATCAGAAAGACTCCTCTCTGACCTTGAGAATCAGAAGGCTTTAAGATCAGCGGAAAGGTCAAATCCAGTTGCTCGATCTCGCTCAATACACGATACGGGATATTCCCCTTGCATTCCTGCGTCAGTGCTGCTCGCATCGCATCCTTATGATTGCATTTATATGCAACGTCCGAATCCACAAAATGCGGTAATCCCAGTTGCTCACTGATAGCGCAGGCTATCGGCATTGCCAGATCAGAGCCGGTAGAATAAACAACATCAATTTTGTTTTCCTTGATATACTCAATTATCTTTTCAGTATCTAAAATATTAATGATCTCGAAGTGGTCTGCTACATCTGCTGCAGGACCATCCTTTGCCATCGCACAGGTAAAGGTCTCGTACCCCATTTTTTTCAACACACATACTGCATCCATCTGAACTGATGCAACGCCAAGAATAAGAACTTTTTTCGCCACTCTCTTACCCTCCTGTTCATTTCTTTTAAAGACAAAAAACGCATCTGCTTATTTCATTAAATTATAACATATACCTATATAAAAAGCAACCGAAACTTTCCTTCTCACTCGGCGAACCTTCCTTTTCACTCGTCGATCTTGTTGTGACTATTTATCGGTCAAATAAACATAAAACCTCCGAGATTTTTCAAACTTGAAAAACCTGGGAGGTTTTATTACACTATTTATTTAGGCGCATAGAACAAGCGCAATGTAAGCTCGCTGAGCTTTTCTTTATCTGCGTGGAATTCTACATATTTTCCGCCGGTGACATTCTCGCCCTCCGGGGAAATAACCTCTGCCAGGGTATAGTCCGCATAGCGGCTGAGCGTAGAGCTCAACCCCTTTGCCGAGGTATTGGTCACCATATATTCCTCGATATCGCCATAGGTATCGGCGATAAAAGAGGCAGATTTCGACTTCTCCTTCAACGCTGAGAGAAACCCTTTAATGTAAGATTTCTGGCGTTCCATTCGGGAGATATTCATCTGGTTTCCCACGCCCTTACGGTTTTGCACGAAGTTCAGTGCCTGCTTGCCGTTCAAAACTGTTTCACCCATCGGGATGGTGGGGTCTACCGCCGAAAAGTCATCGGTAACGGTCACCTTCACTCCGCCCACGGCGTCGTTCAGCATCGAAATGGCATCCATATTCAACGCCATATAATGATCGATCTCGATCCCGTTTAAAAAGTTTGAGACAGCAGCTTTGGTGTTCTCACAGCTATCCCGCAGACCCGACCCATAGGTATGAGAGAGTGCCAGTTGCGCAGTCGCTGTACCTGCAGGTTTTCCGCCAAGGCCCAGCACCGGCATTTCCAAAATCGTATCACGGTTGAGCGTCAACACCCGAACGGTCTGATCGGTCTCATCAAAGATCGCCAGCGCCACCATATCGGCTTCTCCGCTATTATTATAGGAGTCGCTTTCCTGCACGGGTCCGTATTGATCGATGCCGATCAGCATAAATACGGAAATATCCTGACGAGGAAAATACTTCACCCCATCCTTGGTGATCGTTTTGGAGACGGTTGGCTCTGCTGCATCGGGAGACTTGGCACGATTGATTCCGTCAAGTACCCGATAGCCGCTGTATAAAAACACCGCGCCCAAAGCAAGGATTAAAAGAAAGATTATCGCACGAAATGACTTGTTATTTTTATTCATATCGCACATCCGATTTTAAAGAATTATTTTTCTGCGTTCTTACGGCGGGAGGCAACCGTCAACACAACCAGCAAAGCAGCGGAAACACCCATCAGGCTGATCCAGAGGGCCATATCTGCATTGGAGCTGTCACCGGTATCGGGGCTGGTGCCTGCGGTCTCGGTCAAGAAAGCAACGATACCGAACTTATCGAATTTTACGGTAACGGTACCGTCACCGTTATTAACAACGGGAACCTTGCTCCAAGCACCGTCCACATAGATCACAGCTTCAATGTGATCCTTTGCACCCAGATTCAGCTTGAACTGCATAGAAAGAGTGTTGCCTTCTACGGGCAGGAACTCTTTGATATCATTACAGTCGGAGGAGATTTTAAAGAGGTCTCTGATCACCAGATCCTTCTTCTCCAGTGCAGGAAGAGCGGAGGTGCCCTTTTCCTTCAGTTCTTTATATACTGCCAGCATTTCCTTCTTTTCAGCTTCGGTGAGCTCATTGGAGGACTCCACCAGTCTGACCGGAGTGATGATGATACACTCCTCTTTCTCGCTGGAAAGCTTATTGCCGTTTGCATCGACGATCTCACCAACGATGATATTACCGGATTCATCTTCCTTGACAACAACATCGGGAGCACCCTTATCCTCAATACTGGGAACGAACTCCAGATCGGCAGCCAATGCCTGAACCGAGAAGGTCAGCAAAGTTGCTACCACCATCATCAATACAACAAATCTTTTCATTTCTTTCATCTCCTATATATTTCTAAAATAAAAACTTACATAAAGGAATCCTTGCCGCCGTTACCGGACAGGATCGCTTGCTCGATCGCATTGATCTCAGCGAACTTTTTAGGCATCGCCGCCTTGATCGCATCGATCGCAGCGTCCATATTGGGCTTTCTCGTATCCATATTATGACAATCGGAGCCGATCAACTGAATCTTTCCCGCTCTCAAAAGACGTAGTGCTTTTCTGCGGGTCTTTTTCTGCTCAAAGTAGCCGGCACTCGCCTGCACATAAACCGGCAGCTCCGCCAAACGCTCGGGGATATGATGGTTCTTAAAAGAGCCGAGATAACGATCCATATGAGCAATGATCGGGGTCAATCTCTGCTTCTGCACGATGGAGACGATCTCCAGAAGCTGCCGATCCGACCAATGCTTGATCGGCATTTCCACCATCACACAGTCTGTACCTGCAATAGCAAGTTCCTGCAGGAATTCACAATCGCTGATCCCTTCAAAGAAAGCAACCTCGGCGCCCACAAAAATCTCGGGCATATCCGGAAGGTCTTTTATCGCCTCGCGCAGGGCGGTCTCCGCCTCTTTTCGCCGGGCAAGAAAATCCTCGGGGGACTGAAGCTCCGCATAGAAATGCGGGGTTGCAATTACCTGACGCACACCCTGCTCTGCCAAGCGCTGCAGCATAGCAACAGACTGCTCAACAGTTTGACTGCCGTCATCAATGCCCGGAAGTATATGGGTATGAAAATCCACAAGTGGCATTACACTCAATCCTTTTTCTCGGTATTTTGAGGTGCTTGCGCTTTAGGAGTTGCGTAACCGTAATCGTAGCGATACTGGCGATAATATCTCTTATGATACTTCTTGCTGTATCCGTAACGATAGCCGGAGGTATGATCGCCCACACAGTTGAGCAAGATGCCCAGAAGTCTGGACTCCACAAAATCAAACTGATTCACCGCACCGGCAAGGGCTTTGGTATTGCAATAATCCTGACGGGCAACCAACAGGATACCGTCTACGATCTTTGCAACGACCAGTGCATCACTGACCGCGCCAACCGGAGGAAGGTCCAGAATAATATAATCGAAGTAATCCCGCAGCTGCTCCACTGCCTTTGCCATTTTAGCAGAACTGAGAAGCTCGATGGGGTTGGGCGGGTTACGCCCGGAAGAGACGGTCGCAAAGCTGCCGCCATCATCGATCTTACAGATCTGGATGACGTCGTCCATTTCGTTTTGTCCGGTCAAAAACTCAGAAAGACCGGGATTCTTTTTAATGTTCAGTTTTTTGCTCAAGGAGGGACGGCGCATATCGCAGTCTATCAGCAAAACCTTCTTATCCAACTGGGAAAGGAAGTATGCAATATTAACGGCAGATAAGCTCTTACCCTCGCCTACCATAGCACTGGTAACGCCGATGGTGGGGCACTTTACCTCATCCACAAAGGAGAACTGCAGCTTGGTACGAAGCAGCTTATAGGCTTCCGTTGCCGCAAAGTTGATATCCCGACCGATGGTCGGCTTTTTGGAAGAGGAAGAAGATCCGCTCTTCTTATGATCGGAAGATTTCTTCTTTTTCTTGTTCGTGCTTTCGGTGGCATAGTAGCCGCCCTTGGAGGGTGCCTCCATATCGGGGATGGCTGCAAGGATGGGGAGATTGGTGCACTGCTCAATGTCCTCTTCGGTACGGATGGTGACATCCTGCATTGCATACAGCACGATCAAGCCAACCGAAAGACCCAGTCCGATCAAAAAGCCCAGAATGGTATTCTTGGTATAATCGGGAGAGCTGGGCTTAGGTGCAACCACTGCATAGTCAACGATCTTTGCAGAGGTTCCCTCCACGATATCGGTAATCTGATTGGGCAGGATATAAGCAATGGCATTGGCAATCGTCTCCGCTTCTTTTGCATCGGGGGCGGTAACCACCACCTGGAAAACTTCCGTATTATTTACAGAAGAGGTAGAGATCATACTCCGCAGTTCTGTATAACTATACGCCAGATCCGCATAATCAATGACATCGTTTAAGCAGGTGCGGGACTGGAGAATGACCGCGTAGGTATTGACCAGATCTTTGGATGCATTGATGTCTCCGGAAGTAATGCTGAGAGAGGTATCGCCCATAGAAATCGAGCTGTTGTTCACATAGAAAACAGCGGAGGACTGATACTTCGGCGTGATCAGGTAAATCGTCGCACCGAGGGTGATCGCAGCACACGCGATCGCTGCAATGCAGACGATCCAGATCCGTCCCAGCACAGCACGCCATAAGCGATTCAGATCAACTTCGACTGCTTCATTTTTAGTATTGATTTTATTATCCATCGTTACTCCTGTTATTCAGCACTCGAGTGCTTTAAATATCCTACTGTTCATCGTATTATTTTAACACTGTTTTATAATATAGTCAACCTTTTTGACCGGAAATAGGTTTAAAATTTTCTCCAAACCATCTTGTCCACAACGCCGGTATAGCTTTGGATGATCTTGACTACCTTCGAAGAAACATTTTCCTCCACATAATCCGGAACAGGAATTCCGTAATCACCCGCATCGTTCATCGCGATTGCCGTCTCCACCGCCTGAACCAGCGATTTTTCATCGATACCTGCCAGTACAAAGCAGGCCTTATCCAACGCTTCGGGACGCTCGGTGGAAGTGCGGATGCAGACTGCCGGGAAGGGCTTGCCCACCGAAGTGAAAAAGCTGCTCTCCTCGGGGAGCGTGCCGCTATCAGAGATAACGGCATAGGCGTTCATCTGCAGATGGTTATAATCGTGGAAGCCCAGCGGCTCGTGCTGAATGATGCGGGGATCCAATTGAAATCCGCTCTCCGCGATGCGCTTTTTACTGCGGGGATGGCAGGAATAAAGGATCGGCATATCATAGAGCGCCGCAATGCGGTTGACCGCATTAAAAAGGGAAAGGAAATTCTTCTCTGTATCAATATTCTCTTCCCGATGGGCAGAGAGTAAAATATACTTTTTCGGTTCTAATTTCAGTTTAGAGAGGATCTCACTCTTTTCGATCTCTGCCAGATTGGAATGCAGCACCTCCGCCATAGGAGAGCCTGTCACATAAGTCCGCTCGCGGGGCAGACCGCAATCGGCGAGATATCTTCTGGCGTGCTCGGAGTACGCCATATTCACATCGGAGATGATATCTACGATCCGACGATTGGTCTCCTCCGGCAGGCACTCATCCTTACAGCGATTTCCCGCCTCCATATGGAAAATGGGAATATGCAGCCGCTTGGCGGCAATGGCAGAAAGGCAGGAATTGGTATCGCCCAGAATCAAAAGCGCATCAGGCTTGACCGCGTTCATCAGTTTATAAGAACAGTTGATAATATTACCGACCGTCTCGCCCAAATCATCCCCCACCGCATCCATATAGACCTCCGGCTCCTCAATCTTCAGATCCTTGAAAAAGACGCCGTTGAGGGTATAGTCATAGTTCTGACCGGTATGCGCCAAAATGCAGTCGAAGTACTTGCGGCATTTTTGAATAACCGCCGCCAGACGGATGATCTCGGGACGGGTTCCGACGATGATCAGCAATTTCAGTTTCCCGTTGTCTTTAAAATGAATATCGGAATAATCCTTTTTAATCTCCATTGTTTTTCCTCTTCTTTATCAATTTTATCAGACAGATTATGCCAAATCCAAGCAATGCACCGCTAAAATCAATGAGCACATCACCTACCATACTCGTCCTGTCGCTGAAGCTTTGGATGAATTCATCCAATACGCCGACAGACAAGGCGTAAAAAAGTCCGTAGCCATATAAATTCTTCTGCAGCGTCTCGATAAGTCCGGAAACCAGCAGACCTAATGCACAAAACTCTGTAATATGGGCGGTTTTGCGGAGCCAAAAGCTCCAGTCTGTCGTCCCTTCGCCAAAAATCCTCTCCATCAACGGCTGAAACCAGGCAAGAAGCCTGCCGCTGTCCTCGTGAGAAGCACCGCTTCCCTTCATCGAATTGGAGAAGATAAAAGCGGTAACCGCCAATATCAGAAAAGAGAGCAGAATGATCCGTCTTTTACGTGTCATTCAACCACCTCAAAGAAGGTATCGGGATGATTGGGATCAAAGGGCTCATTTGCCCACATCACCGTTACCAGATCCTCGGTATCACTCAAATTAATAATGTTATGGGTATAGCCGGGCAGCATATGAATTGCTTGTATCTCCTCCCCGCTCACCTCAAAATTCAGCACCTCATCGCCGCCGATTTTTCGCATCTGAATGAGACCGCGACCGGATACGACGATGAAAAATTCCCATTTGGTATGATGCCAATGCTGACCTTTTGTGATCCCGGGCTTGGAGATATTCACAGAAACCTGACCGCAATTTTTAGTACGAAGCAGCTCGGTAAAGCTCCCCCGCTGATCCACATTCATCTTCAAGGGGAAGATGACCTTCTCCTTGGGCAGATAGGAAAGATAAGTAGAATACAATTTCTTGGCAAAAGAGCCGGCAGGAATTTCCGGCATTTCCAAGGTATTGGGCTGATCGGCGAAGCTATGAAGCAGCTCTACGATCTCACCCAAGGTCACCCGATGGGTAACGGGAGCGGCGCAATATGCACCGTCCTCGCAAAGAACCGTGCGAATCTCCTCAAAACGGCAGCGGTGCTCCTTGCCCTCCAGTGCCGAAAGCATTTCATCCACCAGATCGTCAATATACAAAAGCTCCAGCTCCACCGCAGGATCATTGACCGTGATAGGCAGACCGCAAGCAATATTATTACAGAAGGTCGCCACCGCCGAATTATAGTTAGGGCGGCACCACTTACCAAAAAGATTGGGAAAGCGATAGACCAACGCCTTAGCACCGGTCTCGGCGGCATAGGCAAAAATCAAATCCTCCCCCGCCTTCTTACTGCGTCCGTAATCACTGTCGTAACGACCGATTAGGGTCGCCTGAATAGAGGAGGAGACCATAATCGGGCAGGTATTCTTATGCTTTTTCAATTTTTCCAGCAGGATGGAGGTGAAGCCAAAATTTCCCGCCATAAACTCTGCCGGATCCTGAGGACGATTGACCCCCGCCAGATGGAATACAAAGTCCGCCTCGGCGCAAGCCTCCTCCAGTACTTCCTCGGAAGTATCAATATCATACAGGTAAAGTTTTTCGACCTGAAGAGCGGGATGGGTCTTATCCTTCCCCTCCTGAATATTGCGCAAAGCAGCAGTGAGATTCTGACCCACAAATCCTGCTGCGCCGGTGATCAAAATCTTCATAATGAACCCTTCAATGCCTCCAGCTCATCTCTGATGTACTGCAAGGAAAGCAGTTTCTCTTTGACTGCTTCCACATCCAGAAGCTCTGTATTATTGGAATTAAACTCGGTGAGGTGATTACGCTCCACATCACCGTTATTGAAAAATTTATCGTAGTTGAGATCCCGCTTATCACTGGGAACGCGGTAGAAATCGCCCATATCGGCAGCGTTTGCACATTCCTCGTTGGTCAGCAGAGTCTCATACATCTTTTCACCGTGACGGATACCAATGACCTTGATCTCTGCATCAGGCTTGAAGAGGGCGCAAACTGCTTTGGCCAGCACTTCAATCGTGCAAGCGGGTGCCTTTTGCACCAAAATGTCACCGGAGACGCCGTGTTCAAAGGCAAACAGCACCAGATCCACCGCCTCATCCAGCGACATAATAAACCGAGTCATCGCAGGCTCGGTGATGGTGATGGGATTGCCCGCCTTCAGCTGCTCGATCCAAAGCGGAATGACCGATCCGCGGCTACACATCACATTGCCGTAACGGGTGCAGCAGATAGAGGTCTTTTCCGGAGAGACGGTTCTGGATTTAGCAACCACAACCTTTTCCATCATCGCCTTGGAGGTGCCCATCGCATTGACAGGGTACGCAGCCTTATCGGTGGAAAGGCAGATCACACGCTTGACACCCGCCTCGATAGCAGCGGTCAACACATTATCGGTGCCCAACACATTGGTCTTGACAGCCTCTACAGGAAAAAACTCACAAGAGGGAACCTGCTTCAGTGCTGCGGCGTGGAAGACATAGTCCACCCCATACATCGCATTTTTCACCGATGCCAGATCCCGCACATCGCCGATATAGAAACGGATCTTCCCTGCCGCCTCCGGCATCTTTGCCTGAAATTCGTGACGCATATCGTCCTGCTTCTTTTCATCACGGGAAAAGATGCGGATCTCGCCGATATCCGTATCCAAAAAGCGGTTCAGCACCGCATTGCCGAAAGAACCGGTACCGCCGGTGATCAGTAATGTTTTCCCTTTAAATAAAGACATATTCTTTCTCCTATATCTTAAAACTTTAAAAATACCGCTTCAACCATCATGGTGGAGTTTTCACGCAAATCTTTGATAAAAAACGGCACCACCAACGTGGTAAAAATCTGAGCAGCCAGTGATGCCACCGCCGCACCCGATGCACCCCAAAGGGGGATAAAAATTATATTCAAAATAACATTGGCAAGGGCAGACGCCGCATAGACATAAACCAAATATTTCTGCCGATCCTTACAGACAATCCAAGCATTCCGCGCCATACCCCAATAGGAAAATGAAGTATACCAGGTGATGATCCGCAAAGGCGCTACCGCAGGAAGGTAAGGCTCCCCATACATAATTTTAATAATTGGTTCACCAAAAAACAGAAACAAAAAAGAAACCGATATAGAAACATAAAAAACTATCGCATAGAGCTGTTTATTACGTTTTTTGAATAACCCTTCATCGATTTTATTTGCTTCCATAATAGACGGGTACATCGAATCAATGATTGCACTAAGAACAAAACACCATATACTACATGTGGAAACTGCAATAGAATAATAGCCAATCTCTGCATTGCTGATCATTTGCTTAAGCATAATCTTGTCAGTTTGACCATAAACCGACACCATCAGTGTGGGCAAAATAAAATGACAACTTTTTTTCAAAATTACCTTTCCGTAATCCCAAGAAAAAAGTAATCGTCCCCCATGTGCTCTTTTGTACATAAAGAGAAGAAGAACAGCTATGCAAATATAGTCCAACGATGTTGCAAAAGCAAATGCCTCTACCCGCTGATTCGAAACCAGCAAAACAACTTTATATAAAGCAGTGACTACATAAGCAATTAGCGATACAATTGCCGTCACCTTAGATTGTAGCTTTGACTGAAACCAATAATTAAAGACTTCAAATACTTGAAACAACATCCCTATACAGCTTAGCATTACCACGAGTAAAGTTGTGGTTTCTCCTGCATCAGCAATACTGGCAATACATAGAATCGCTATCGCTGAGAAAAAACTGGAAATTGATCGAAGAACCAACGTTGTCCCTATGATCACGCCTTCTTTTTGGGGATGGTCCACAAATTCTTTGACCAAAACAGAATTGATTCCTAGAGCACAAAACGCCGCAAAAAATGCTGTATACGAAGTCGCATAATCAATTAACCCCCGATTGGCCGGGCCAAGGTAACGAGCAGTAAGAATCCCCACTATCAAATTAATCAACATTTGAAGTACTTTTCCGGCTATCAACCAACTGGCATTTTTGAAAATTCTATTTTTAAATAATCTCTTAATCATCTAACATTCTTATAACTTTTGCCGGCACACCACCAACCAAGCAATTCTTCTCAATAGAGCAAATTATACAAGCGCAGGTCGCTACCAAACAACCATCACCAAGATGAACATTTCGACCAATGGTCGAACGCGCGCCTATCCATACACCATTACCTACTGTTATCTTATATATTTCACCTTTACCGGCACGACGCTCTGAACTTCCAATCTCATGCCCACCAGTCAAAAAAGTCACCTCAGGCGCAATATCACAGTTATCCCCTATAATTACAGTTCCGTTTCCATTGACAGTCAGATTTTTTCCAATCCAACAGTTTTTTCCGGTTTTTAATGTTCCGGTGTTATATATAGGACCAACAACCTTTGTCCCCTCGGCCAATTCATAGCCAATTGAATTTAAAAGGTTTCTTTTTAGTTCAAAAAAAACAGTGCCTGCGCAAAAATGATTAACAACAAATGTGACTAAAATGCGTTTGATCGTCTTTAATTTCATTTTATATACCAATTATCTTTCAGTATCTCCGCCTTACTACACGGCCCACTCATATAAAGATCCGGGGTTTTTTCACCAGACAAAATATGCTCGGCCAAATTCACAAGTCTTTTTGCGGCCTCTTCTGCGTTCCACTCTTCGACAATTGTATGATAAGCATTTCTTCCTAATCGTTCCTGCTCCGCAGGATGGTCCAAGAGGTATTTCACCTTTTCGAAAAGCATATCCACATTTTCGGATTCATAAATCAATCCATTTTCCCCATCCTTCATCAAAAAGGGAACCGAGCCGATGGCGTGGCTTACGACTACCGCACAACCGCTGTTCATTGCTTCATTGAGGACAGCACCCCAACCTTCCTGCCGATCACTGGTAAAGAGGTAAATGCCCGCCTTTTCCATCTGCGCACGCACCTGCTCCGGCTTCATAGGACCTAAAATTCGAACCTGATCATCCAGCCCATAGTCAGAAATCATCTCTTTCATCCGACCCTCGAGCTCACCCATACCGACAAAACGGAGTTCAAAATCATAGCCCGCTTCTCTAAGACGAACAGCCACGGCAATAACATCATCGGGATGCTTCAACTTCAAAAATCTTCCGCACCACAGTATCGTTGTTTTAGACTTTTTTGCCATTAAGGAGTCTACATCATAGTGCTTCGTTTGAGGAAAATATCCCCATTTATAAGTTCGGTTTTTGAACAAACCAACCCGCGCATAATCACCGGCGGTATAAGCGCTGGCGCAAAGCATATAAAGCGGCTTATTCATAGGGTTGCGTTTATGCCATCTCAAAAAACGAACAGGATATTTTAACGGTTCCAAACCGTATCTCAACGGACGTTCCGAATATCGAAACACCAATTTTCTCTTATTAATGCATTTTTGCACCATAGATTCCGGAGCCGAACCAACAATTGCAACATCTGCTTCCGCCAACTTTTTCTGCGCGCGCTGCATCTCTTGTTCGTTCAAATAGGAGCGGCAAACATAATCAGGCAAATCCGCATCAGAATATCCTAGCTTTTTTCGCTCTGCAGGGACTCCTGTTGTGGCAATAAAAGAATACTCGATATGTTCCTGCCCGAAAAATGCATTTGAAAGAAACGCTTGATGGTGATTAAAAAAATTACTCAAAAACACAATTCTCATCGTTTTGTCTCATCACACCTATGATTTTACACCAGATTGACAGAATCAATCAGAACCTTCACATCATCCTGCATAGCAAGAATAGTATTATAATCCTCTTCGGACCATTTATTTCGATCGACATTTGCCTTTTCTATGGTAAAGGAAACTTTTTGACCATTTTTATCAATATATCCCTTCAACTCACCCTTCTGGGGCTGACCGAAATGAACGGTAAACAGTTCTGTATCCTGACCGGAAATATGACCAACGAAGGTATTGGAATAGAAATCCGCTCCTTTGTTTTCTCTGTGCTTGAGGCTATCCAGCCATTTGGCAGGATACTGCATCGTTCCATAGGGAGTATCAATATTCAATACATCCACCTTAATGACACCTTGAGAACCATTGTCTGCGGAGGTATTATCCTTTCCGGGTGTAACCGCGGCCTCCTGCTTGGGGAAAAGGACGATCATCGTCACTACCTGCAGGACGATCATCACTGCCAACAAAACCGTATTCAAAAGTGCAAACTTATTTTCTTTCATTTTCTTTCTCCTCTATTTATTGCCATTTCGGCAAGACTCACAATATTTTGCCATCAGTCCATCAATCATAATAAATGAAAACAACAGCATCGGTGCACCCTGCAAAATAGGTTCAACAAAGAACTGCATCATCATAATAACGATGAAAATACCAAAAAATACTTTGTACTGAAACTCCACGTCACTTTTGATGATCTTCCAGGCACGACCGATTGCCATCACGGTATAAACCAAAAGTGCAAGCAGGGGCAAAATGCCTGCCTCATCATAAGTATCCAGCCACAAATCATGGGCATAATTTCCAACAACTCTATTTTTTAAAGCCCCTCCTCCCCAAAGAGATGCCGTCATATTTTCCATATAAGACTTCTTCAATTCTAATCGGGAGTCTCTCATAAGGTTACCCGATCCATAATGATCAAATCGCCTATAAAGATACGAATTCTCATAAATGTCTTTTATTCCAAATACATTATTTTGAAATAAAAGGATCAACAGTAACACGATGGTTAGTAATACAGTCACTACAGTAACAGTTTTTCGAAATCCCTTCCATCTGGCCGTGTAATAAAAATAACATATTCCTGCGCCCACAAAGGAAACGAGACTTAATACCAAAAATGTTCGTCCTCCGATTTGGACATCATAATACAACGCAAAAAGATAAAAAACAATAACTCCTATTTTTAAAAACTTATTCTTCTCAAAAAAAATCAAACCACCAGCAAAAGAAACAAATAGGGAAAAATTCAATAATTGCCCTGTTGCTGCAGAAATTTTTCCGCTCCAAATATCCAAAGTCAGTCCCGAACTTAGGTCTATTCCTATAACCACATTAATCAGCAAATTCAGTAAACCATGCACTGCCATTCCCATTGCCAAATACATAGCTACCCGAAATATTCCCTCCTCTGATTTTCCGTCCGGCATAGAATAACCTACTAACCAAAGCAGTGGACAAGCAAATATTTTTAAGCCGCTCCACAAGGAGATAGACGGCGTTGCAAATATAAAATAAAACAATGCAAACAAGAACACTGGTATGATTGCTTTTTTAACCACAACAGGACTTTTATTCACAGATAAATAAATCAAACTAAATCCAATAAAAAGATATGCACCATATTGCACAAAATTAGATGCAGCCAGAGCAAATAAAAAAAGAACGAATGCGGATGTCTTATTATTTTTTATAATACTTAAAGTCAATCTCATTTTATTTCACTATACAATTCTATAATCTTCGTGTATATTTCTCTATAGTCCAAAACCGAAAACTTATCAAACGGCCAATCTGTTCCAACGATCTTCTTTATGCCATCCTCAAGAGCATCAACATCATTTTTTTCAACCACCAAACCACAGTTATCATTGATACATTCCGGACTTCCCCCGGTACGAAAGGTAATGACCGGTGTGCCGCAGGCAACCGCCTCTAAATTGACAGTCGGATAATTATCTTCTCTGGTTGGATTTGCAAATACATCCGCAGCAGTATAGATCCTTGCCAACTCGTACTGATCCTGTGTTTTATGGATAGAGATAATATTCTTTGGTAATTGCCGATCTACCCGCTCATTAGTACCAACCAGTACAATTTGAAAGCAGTCATCCAAACGTTTTGCCAACTCAATAAATACATCTAATCCTTTTTTAATTCCCCATTCAAATGCTACACCCAATACAATTTTTTTGTTTTCACATTGATACTTTTCTCTAAAATCGCTGGGTGTCGGTTTAAAGATGGAGGTATCAATTCCGTTGTTGATCACCCTTACCGGGTATTCTTTTAAAAAAGACCGCTTTACTTGATCTGCTAACCATCGAGACGGGGTAATAATTGTCAGATCTTCAATCCCTAAAAACCATTTCTTCTTGCACTTGTGCATTATCTTTGCATTATCGACATAGCTTATAGGATAACTCCGATACAAAGAACAGCATTCACATTGAGTTTTCCATTGCTCACAACCGATCATTTCATAATGAGGACAGTGCCCGGTAAATGCCCAGCAGTCGTGCAAGGTCCATACCACGCGAAGTTTGTGTCGCTTAATAAACCGAAACAGCATTGGAAGATTCAAATATGAATTATGAATATTATGAAGATGTAAAATATCCGGAGCAAAATGCTTGGTGGATCTCAAGAGTTTCATTGTGGAAAAAAACGAAAAATGCCCCTCCAACCCCGTGATACGCCCAAGTAGCACACTGAAGCACCGTCCATAATAAGAACCTATTTTTATATATGATCCCTTTGGCTTGTGTTGTTTGTCTATCGATGTAATAGGTGCCGCACAGAGAACCTCATGTCCTTGCTGTTGTGCCGTTTCGGCGATTCCAAACATAATCCTCCCTGTGCTACCGAATACACCGCCATTTATTTGAAAAATTTTCATACATATCCCCAATCATTCTACCGGCGAATAAAAAGTTTTTCCACACTTTATCATAAATGATTTCAACCATCTGAATGCAAATTTAGGAAGGATTCGCCCCATACATTTCTTCATCCGAAACTCAAACGTTTCCTTTCTCGACATAACAAGACGGTCTGATTGATAAATTGGATTCTTTTTCAAATAGGAGAGCGCTTTTCGCTGTATCTTCCCTTTGCAGATAATATCCAAAACAGGAAATTCTGTATGGTTACTGATTGCGCAACGTGCATTTAGTTTTCGCGCCATTGGAGTCAATGCCACCTCATACTGCCAGGCATTGAGAGTCTCGCCCAAAGTCTGCCGCATAAAATCTGCGCGCCATAATCCCGGGAATAAACTGATTTTATAATTTCCTGTTTCAATATTGCGCAAATAATACCCCTTGTGATCAGAAAATTCTTTGGCTCCGTCCTTTCGACGCGCCCATTTTGAAGCAGCATATAAACGCATATAATCCAGCTTTTCTGCCTCCATCACTTCGAGAGACCGTTGAATCGCCTCATTATCAATGGGGGTGGTGAGAAAATAATCATCCAGCGTAAACAAAATATATTTCTCTTTGACATCCTGCAATGCCCGCGCCAACCGTTGAGTGATTTCGGTCCCCTCGCCGGCAGAAACGATCCGAACACCGTCCAATTCACGATCCGTTTCCTTATCGGTAACTAAATGAGCGACCACGTCCCGATCCTTCCAATTTTGGTTCATCAGTAAGATGTGAGCATCCCATAAATCAGAGTATTTATCACAGGTGCTGATAATAATTTCAAACTTAATTTTATTTTTCATATTCTTCTATTGCCCTTTCCACAACGCTACGAAAAACACAGGTACTGCTTTCAAGGTTATGATTCTTTTGGGTCACTTTGATCGCATTATCATAGTATTCTTTCTGCAAGGCTTCATCCTCGATCAATATGCAGATACTCTCTGCAAGCTTCGAACGCTCTGTACAAACCATCGCACTGCCTGTCCCCTGCATATACTCGATCACACCGCATTCCGGCGAGCCAAACACCAAGATCTGCGCGCCGCTTGCCAAGGAATCTGCCGCCTTTGTCGATAATGAATAACGGGTATTATTCACATGCTTTTTCTTAAAACCTTCAACAATGATCAGGATGTCGCTCTGCTCTGTCTTTTCGACGATCTGCTGATACGGAATACTGCCCCCGAAATCCACATTCACCGTCTTTTCAAGTACGGCGATCTTTTTTGGATCTGTCTGCCCGGAAAAGATCTGCAGCCGGTATGCCGGAGAAATTTCCCCCAAAGCGTCGCCAATCATACCCAAAGATTCATTACGCCCCTGACCGATATTACCGAAATAGGAAATGATCGGCTTTTCCTTATTGATGGGTTTAAAGGGCTTTCTGTTAATTTCAGACGATAAGTATACCGTCTCTCCGCCAAGCCCGAATTCCGAATTATATTTATCTCGGATCTTATCGCTGATGTAAATGGCGCTGCCGCCATGGGCAAAAACCTTGCGGATCAGTTTCCGGTAAGAAAGCTTATAGAGATGATACAGCGGCGACAGGGAGAATTTATAGTTGAAATAATAATCGTCACCGATGGAAGAGACAATGGGGATCTGATACCGCTTTGCCACATAGAGTGCGATCTGCGGAATAAAAAAGTCATCCGAAAAACTCAAGAAAACACAGTCCGGCTTAAAATCATCCAGCCATTGATTCAATTCCTCGGTACACCAATACCGCTTTCTCCAAAGCAGACGGCGCATCAAATATACAAAGGATCCTTTTCTCGTCCCGATCTGATAGAGGGTACGAAAGACGCCGGCACCGACCTCAC
>JAZQAQ010000155.1:0-1842 GCA_045545255.1 Eubacteriales bacterium
ATATGGAGAAATATTCCGTCTCCCGACTCATTGGCGCACCTCCCGGATATGTGGGCTATGAGGAGGGCGGTCAGCTTACCGAGGCCGTCCGCAGAAGACCTTATAGCGTAGTTCTTTTCGATGAGGTGGAAAAAGCCCATCCCGATGTCTTTAATGTACTTTTGCAGGTTCTGGACGACGGACGCATCACCGATAGTCAGGGCAGAACGGTGGATTTCAAAAATACCATCATCATTCTGACCTCCAATTTGGGATCCGATATCATTTTGGACGGTATCGAAAACGGGGAGATCACGCCCGAAGCCAAAGCGCAGGTGGAGCAGCTTTTGCGCCGCTCTTTCCGACCGGAGTTTCTTAACCGACTGGATGAGACCGTCTTTTATAAACCCCTCACCAAAGAAAATATCGGCGGCATTGTGGATCTTCTGTTGGCAGAACTGCAGAAGAGATTGGCAGATAAGCAGCTGCAGATCGTGCTGACCTCTGCAGCAAAGGACTGGCTGATTGATACCGGATATGATCCTAATTTCGGTGCAAGACCGCTCCGCCGTCTGATGCAGCAAAAGCTGGAGACCTTGCTTGCTCGCCGTATTCTTCAAGGCGGATTGCTCCCCGGGACGACTGTTACAGTTGGTCTGGAACAGGGCGAATTGGTGCTGGAATAAGTCCACATAAAGTAAAGAATAAAACGCGATTTTTTTAACCTTATCGTTAAGTTTTAACCCCAAGTTGCAAAAATGTTGAGAAATTTTTAATTTTATGTTGCATTCTTTAACAATTTGTGATATTATTCACTTGGAGTTATTTAAATAAATGATTTGAGGTTGATGTATGCAGAAGTATCTGGAAAGAGAAGAGCGCTTTATCTTTGATGAGAGCTATTTCCCCGATATCCGAATGAGCCTGTGCTGTTGCCATCGGTATAATCCTTCGGAAAAGTTTGGCCCTGTTACCCCTGATCGGTATGTTATTAATATTGTAGAAGCAGGACGCGGGATGCTGGATCACGGAAACCGCCGTTTCAATGTGGCGGCAGGTCAGGCGTTTGTCCTTTTTCCGGAAAAAACCGTCAGCTGGAAAGCGGATAGCCTTGAGCCGTGGAACTATATCGGCGTAGAGCTTTCCGGCAATGGGGTGGAGACGTTTATTGAGCATCTGGGTCTTTCTTCTCAAAATCCGATAATTGATTTTGCTTCTCCCCATAAGGCGATGGACGCTGCCTATGATCTTTTTGTGGAATGTGATAAAAAGTATCAGAATCAGTTTGCCATCTCCAGTTGCTTCTCCGGCTTGCTGGAATGCGTGGAGGAAAGTCTGGTTGCCAAGAAAATCCCCGCCAAAAACTTTTATATGACACGTGCGGTGGAATACATAAAGGAAAACTATAATAAGAATCTCAGCGTGGAAAATATCGCCAATATGCTGGGCATCGAGCGCAGTTACCTCTCCCGTCTTTTTAAGACCTATAAGAATAAGAGTACCCAGAATTATATCATCGACTACCGTATCCAGCGTGCCAAGAAAATGTTTGAGGAGGAGGACTTGAACGTATCGCAGGTCTGTACCGCAGTGGGGTATACCAATATCTATTGCTTCTCCCGCATCTTTAAAAGCCGCGTCGGAATGAGTCCCAAGGAATATCGAGAGATGTGTAAGCGCGAAAACGTTGTGGAATAAGCAAAGGGCTGTAAAAATAGTCCGAACCGCAAAGGGCAGAAAAAAATAAGGAAAAAATCACCAAGCAGAATGCTCATAAAGCAAAAATGATATTTTCCTCCGATTAAAATGCCCTTTGCTACCTCCAAACCTCGCCACTCGGCGTGCGGAAAAAGAAATGATAAC
>JAZQAQ010000156.1:0-4480 GCA_045545255.1 Eubacteriales bacterium
CATTGAAGCCACCGTGATCAAGAGCGGTAAGGAAAAGAAGATCATCGTTTATAAGATGAAGCCCAAGAAGAACTACCGCAGAAAGCAGGGCCACAGACAGCCCTATACCAAGATCCAGATCTCTGCGATCAATCCCACTGCAGCAAAGGAAGAAGCATAATTTTATGACAGTCCTTCGGGTCTATCAAAAAGGAAAGCTTTATATCGGCTTTGAATGTGAAGGTCATAGCGGATATAGTGAGTCGGGCAGTGATATTGTCTGTGCCGCTGTATCTACAGCTGTTGAATTTTGCATCAATTGTGGTGAAAAAATCGATCGGGTCCCGTTGCAGCTGACTGTTGATCAGGATGCGGCATTGATCCGATGTATCAGCCCAAAACCGAATCCTCAATTTTCTAAACATATTGAGATATTGGTTGACTTTGGGCGTAGCATTGCAGAAGAGTATGCAATGTATTTTAACCTTGAAATAATGGAGGTGTAACAAATGTTGTTTAATATTCAGTTTTTTGCTCATAAAAAAGGTATGGGCTCTACCAAGAACGGCAGAGATTCCGAATCCACGCGTCTGGGCGTAAAAAGAGCTGACGGTCAGTTCGTTCTGGCCGGTAACGTTCTGGTTACCCAGAGAGGGACTAAGATCCATGCCGGTAACAATGTTGGCCGTGGTTCCAACGATACCTTGTTTGCTCTGATCGACGGCAAGGTTAAGTTCGAGCGCATCGGTCGTGACAGAAAAAAGGTTTCTGTTTACGCTGAAGAGTAATGAACCTTAAAAATCCCGGATCATATCCGGGATTTTTTTGTGTAGTAAGGAAGGAGGCTGACACCGTGTTTGTTGATGTAGCTAAAATATGGATTAAAGCCGGAAAAGGCGGTGATGGTGCTGTTGCATTTCATCGTGAGAAGTATGTAAACGCAGGCGGTCCCGATGGTGGAGATGGCGGTAAGGGTGGAGATATTATCTTCCAGGCCGACCGTAACCTGAATACCTTGATGGATTTTCGTTATAAACGTAAGTATGTTGCTGAAAACGGCAAAAACGGTGGTACAAACCAATGTACCGGTGCCGGTGCACCGCCGTTGATCATCAAAGTGCCGGTCGGTACCTTGATTAAAGATGCTGAAACCGGTTTGCTGATGAAGGATCTTTCCGATGAGGAGTCCTTTGTGGCTGCAAAAGGCGGCAGAGGTGGCTGGGGAAACCAGCATTTTGCCACCGCAACCCGTCAGATTCCCAGATTTGCCAAACCCGGTCAACCCGGCGAGGAATATCATATTCAGTTGGAATTGAAGTTGATCGCCGATGTCGGTCTGATCGGTTTTCCGAATGTGGGAAAATCCACGTTTCTTTCAGTTGTATCATCCGCTCGCCCTAAGATCGCAAATTATCATTTCACGACGATGACCCCGAATCTTGGCGTTGTTGATCGGTTTGGAAACGGTTTTGTCATCGCTGATATTCCCGGTATCATTGAGGGTGCGGCTGATGGCGCAGGGCTCGGTACTGCCTTTTTGCGTCACGTGGAGCGTTGCAGAATGCTACTGCATTTGGTTGACGTTGCCGGTACCGAAGGGCGCGATCCTATTGAGGATTTTGAGATCATTAACAAAGAACTGCAACAGTATTCGCCCACTCTGGCAACCTTGCCGCAGATTGTTGTAGCCAATAAGTGCGATGCGGTCTATGACGAAGAAATGATGAAGCGCTTTATCGCACACGTTGAAAAGCAGGGATATCCCGTGTTTTGTATCTCTGCTGCTACAAAGCAGGGGCTTGATCCCTTGCTTGCCAAAACAGGTGAACTGCTTGAAACCTTGCCGAAGGTCAAGGTATTTGAAAGTGAATTTGTCAAAACACCCGTGATTACTGAAAAGGATCACACCTTTACAGTGCGCAAAGAGAATGGCGTTTATATTGTTGAAGGTGAATGGCTCTTTAAGATCATTGAAACCGTATATTTCGATGATTATGAGTCCTTGAACTTCTTCCAGCGTGTCTTACAAAGCAACGGTATTATCGATAAGCTTGAGGAAATGGGCATTCAAGAGGGCGATCCTGTGCGGATCGGAGATCTGGAATTTGATTATATTCGCTAACTTAAAAAACAGACGCCATATGCGTCTGTTTTTTAATATTTGGTTGACTTTTATCCTTTAATGTGTTAAAATGTGATCAATCATTTCAAAGGAGATAGAACTATGAATTTGAAATTAAAAGATCCGAATAGTGATCATTTGTTTGAGGCTATTTTAAAATTGCAGAGCGTTGAAGAATGCTATGATTTTTTTGAGGATTTATGTACTGTTTCGGAATTTAAAGCAATGTCACAGCGCTTTGAGGTTGCATTTCTTTTGGCGCAAGGGGAGTCTTATCAGGGAATTGTTGATAAGACCGGCGCTTCAACTGCCACCATTAGCAGAGTAAAGCGGAGTCTGAATTACGGTTCGGATGGATATGCCCGCGTTTTTGCGCGTATGAAATAAGAGTTATGAACGAGTTTACAGCTTTGGCTCAATATTATGATCGTTTCGTAGGTGCGGACTATCAAGATATTATTGCGTTTATTGATCAAAAATTAAAACAGTATTTTAAAGATGCATCATTAATTTGTGATGTTGGATGCGGAAGCGGCACCGTCACCTTGGGTCTTTTGGAGCGCGGCTATGATATGATCGGTGTTGACGGCAGTGTCGAAATGCTGTCGGAAGCACTTAATAAGCGAATAACCGTTCCTAATGGTGATAGGGCTCTTTTTCTTTGCCAGCAATTACCTGAATTTGAATTATATGGTACGGTGGATTGTATTGTTTCGACACTTGATACCGTTAACTATATTACCGATCCCAAAGACTTGGATCGCCTTTTTTATTGGTTTCGAAATTATTTGAATCCTGACGGTATTTTGATTTTTGATATTAACACATTATATAAATATCAAAATCTTTTAGACCAGCATTGCGAAGTTTTTGAGGACGAAGATGTGTTTCTTGCTTGGAGAAGTCAGCTGGACGATGGGCTTTGCTACCATCAAATTACCGTCTTTTCCCAAGAAGATGACTGCTATGTTCGTCAGGATGAAGAGCAGATTCAGCGCTATTACTCGATAGAAGAAATCACTGGGTTATTGATTTCATACGGTTTTGAGATTTTATCAGTAACTGATAATTATTCTGAACAAACAATCAGCGAGCAGACGCAAAGGATCACATTTGTTGCTAAAAAGAAAGAGGATAAATAAATGAAGAACAAAGGAACGACCATTTTATCTGATAACGGAATGGTGCGTGGCTATTTTTTGAATTCCAAAGAATTGGTGCAAAAAGCGTTTGATTATCATCGCACTGCACCGGTCGTAACTGCGGCGTTAGGGCGGTTGTTGACCGCATCTGCAATGATGGGTAAAACGCTGAAAAATGCATCGGATCTTTTGACTTTACAGATCGAAGGCGGTGGACCGATTAAAACAATTTTGGCCACAGCAGATCAAAATGGGCGCGTTAAAGGCTATCCCGCCGTGCCGATTGTGGATATTCCGCTTAAAGCAAATGGAAAGTTAGATGTAAGCGGTGCAATCGGTCCCGGATTCCTTACTGTTTTAAGAGACACAGGGGAAGGGGAGCCTTATGTCAGTCGAACTGCCCTTTTAAGCGGTGAGATCGCAGAGGATATAACGGATTACTACGCTACAAGCGAGCAGACTCCCACCGTCTGTGCTCTGGGTGTTTTGATTGATCGAGACTACTCCGTTAAGTCTGCCGGTGGCTTTATCCTGCAGCTTTTGCCCGGCGCAGATGAGGAAACCATTTCAATTTTAGAAGAGAATTTGAAGAAAGTCCAGAATGTATCTTCAATGTTTGAGCACACCTCTAACGAAGGAATTGCAGATATTTTGATGCAAGGTCTTCCGTATCATATTACAGAACAATGGAATGCGGAGTATTATTGTAACTGTTCCAAGCAGCGAACAGAAAAAGTGCTTTTGAGTCTTGGAAAAAAAGAACTTGCGTCTTTGATTGAGGAAGGCGAGGATGTGGAGCTTTGTTGTCACTTTTGTGACAGTAAGTACCGCTTTACGCCGGATGAAATCAAAAAATTACTGTTGGAAGGCTCAAAAAAATAATTCATAATTTTCTCAAAAAAAGTCTTGACTTTTGAATTGGGATGTTGTAAAATATCTATCGTTGCAGCGATAAGCGATTGAACGCGAGTCGCAGCATTTGGCCTGGTAGTTCAGTTGGTTAGAACGCTAGCCTGTCACGCTAGAGGTCGTGGGTTCGAGCCCCATCCAGAAGTCGGAGGCCAAGCGGTCTTAGGAAGACAAAAGCTCCTGACAACTCCTTGGCTCACAGAACGACATGGCTACGATCCGACTTCGATAAGCGATTGAACGCGAGTCGCAGCATTTGGCCTGGTAGTTCAGTTGGTTAGAACGCTAGCCTGTCACGCTAGAGGTCGTGGGTTCGAGCCCCATCCAG
>JAZQAQ010000157.1:0-24383 GCA_045545255.1 Eubacteriales bacterium
GAGAGCAAAGGGAAAGCTGCTCATAGCCGGTATTCTCCAAAAGCGTGCAGGCATCCTTTACCAGCGTCTTTGCAGACTTACAGCGAACGGGACGAAACAGCATCCCCGCCTGACAAAAGCGGCAACCACGAATACAACCGCGGAAAAGCTCTACCGTCACCCGATCGTGGACCGCCTCGGTAAAGGGGATCATCTGGGTCTTGGGATAATAGGTTTGATCAAGGTCCTTGACGATTCGCTTACGAACCACCTTGGGGATCTCCTCGCGTATAGGCTCGAAGGAACGGATGGTGCCGTCCTCGTGATAAGAAACTTCATAAAGGGAGGGGACGTAAAATCCCTCCATCTGCGCTACTTCTGCAAGAAAGTCCTCGCGGCTCTTGCCTGCGGCGCGAGCAGCGCGCAGCTTGTCCGCCAGCTCGGGAAGGGCGTCCTCCCCTTCTCCGATAAAGAAAATGTCGAAAAAAGGTGCCAGCGGTTCGGGATTATAGGCGCAAGGTCCGCCGCCCACAACGATATTCTTTAACCCACTCCGATCCTTTGCATGCAAAGGCAGTCCGCCCAACTCCAGCATATTTAAGACGGTGGGATAGCACATCTCATACTGCAAGGTAAAGCCTACCATATCAAATTCATCCAGCGAGGTATGGCTCTCCAGTGTAAAAAGCTTGATGCCTTCCGCCCGCATCTTTTCTTCCATATCGGGCCATGGCTGAAACGCCCGCTCGCACCAGCTCCCCTGCTGCTCATTCAAAGCACCGTAAAGGATGCGCATTCCCAAATGAGACATTCCGATATCATAAATATCGGGAAAGCAAAAAGCAAAGCGGACGTCCACTTCATCAAGATTCTTAACCGTCTGACCGATCTCACCGCCCACATAGCGTGCAGGCTTCTGGACGCTCAAAAGCAGATCTCTCATTTCATCCATATTATAAGTCATCGTCATTCGCTCCAATCAAACCAAGTAAATAAATACAGACAAAAAGCATGGAAATATTGTATCCACTGCTCAAAAATTGCCAAAACGATACCCCCAGCAACGGGAGCAATATGCAAAGTCCCACCGTCCGGCAGATGATTCTCATCCGATGAGGACGACAATGCATCGCCAGCGATGCGCGCAACATTCTTCCGCCGTCCAAAGGGAAAACCGGCAAAAGATTGACCGCTGCCAGTGCAGCATTGGCAAATGCAAAAAATAAAAGCCGATCCTTGCCAAGCAACCACGCCGCAATGCCAAAGCACACCGCCAGCAGTACGCTGACAGCGGGTCCCGCCGCAGCCGCGAAAAACTCTCCTTTATAAGAAAGTCCGTTGACTGCAAGAGAAAAGCCTTGTCCACTTCCGGAAAGATGACCGATTCCTCCGCCGAGCAAGCGGATTGCCAGAATATGCCCCAGTTCGTGCAAAAAGGAAAAAAGCAAGATCCAAAGGGGATCAAAAGACCCCTCGATCAGCATATAGGAAAAGACCAGCAGAATCAGCAAGGGGGAACATCTAAACTGCTTCATTTTGCTCTGCCAAGGCGTCATCCACCGTCTGCCGCACCTCATCATCGCTATTGAAAACGGCAGCCATATCCTCTTTCCAGCCCTCCAGCCGCCGCTCCACGGCAGCGCTGTCGAAATACTGCTCCAACCACTCGGGATGGGAGGTTTTTAAATAAAAGCCACCTGCCGCCAAAAACAGCAAAATAATCAGCAATGTCACAAACATCGAGCCACGCTGACGCTGCGGCACCCTTTGCTCCGCCTCCATCCGACGCAGCTCTCGCAGAGAATCTCTATGATATCCTTCCATTCTTCTCAACTCCTTTGCTACAGAGTATGAAAAGAATACAAGCCTTAGAATAGAAATTATATTAAATAAACCGTAAAATGTCAATCCGCTTGACTTTTTATGCCGTTTGGATTATGATTAATGGCACAATGCCCGTATAGTTCAACGGATAGAATAAACCCCTCCTAAGGGTTAGATGCAGGTTCGATTCCTACTACGGGTGCCAAAATTAACCACACCCATTGGGCGTGGTTAATTTTATTCTCTTACGGAATTGAACCTCTTGCCGCAAGGCAAGGGGTTCGTCGAAGCAGGCGGAACGGCGCAAAAGGACTTGGGGGCAGCCAAAACAAGCGCATATTATTCCATCGCTCCGTTCTTAGGAGTTGCCTTTGGAATGCTTTTATTGGGAGAGAGACCCGGACTCCAATTCTACATTGCGCTGATCATTATGTTGATCAGCACCTATCTTATGGTCAAAGATACCTTTGAAGCGCAACGCATATAGCGTTTTTTCAACCTCATTAAAAAGGGGGGACTTGAAACAGATACCTTTTTTGCAGAAAAGGAAAAATCCCTTACATTCTTCTTGACAAAAATATTCCATATGCTAAAATTTTTCATAGATATTAATAGGAGGTGCGGATATGAAATACGCCAATTTACATCTTCATTCCACCTTTTCCGACGCTGAATTGACGCCCCGTCAATTGGTACGGATCGGAAAATCTATGGGTTATCGTGCCCTTGCGCTGACAGATCACGAAACCGACGGCGGCTGCAAGGAGTTTATGTACCACGCAAAAAAAGAAGGGCTGAAAGCCATCTCCGGCACCGAGTTTTATGGAATTCAAAACGGTGTAAAAATACACCTTACCGCTTTAGACTTCGATATGGACAATCCCGAATTACGGGCGTTCATCAAGCATCGCTGCGAGTTACGCAACGAATGTACCCGCAAATGCATTGAGCGGGGCATCGAGCTGGGGTATATCAACGGCTTTAACTGGAACGATATTTTAGACTACGCAAAAGACGGCTATTGGATCTGCATCAACACGGTGATGGAGGTTATGAAATATAAAAAGCTGGTTCCTTACGATTACGATTGGAAGGAATTTCGGATGAACGTCTTCAACGCACCTGAAGCTAAAGCCTTTCGTCCTGCAGGTCCCGATGCAGAAGAGGTGATCAAGGCGGTTCGCAAAGCGGGCGGTATCATTGCGCTGGCGCATCCCAACAGCCAATGGCTCGACCTTTTGGATCAACTGGTTGATTACGGCTTAAACGGCATTGAAATCTCCCACCCCAACCTGGCACCTCATATTCCCTATCTTGCTGCAGAGGCAGCCGATAAATATAACCTCTATCGCTGCGGAGGCACGGACCACGACGGCGCAATGAGCGGAAACGGCGGGGATCGCGCCAATCCGGCTTGCAACGGGATCACCGAAGAGGAATACACCACTTTAATAGAAAGAAGGTTAGGTCGATGAGTACACTTCCTAAAATTTTATTATCCTTTGGAATGCCCACCCCTATTTCCCACTATCATCTTTATGTGGACGCCATCGAAAAATCCGGCGGTATTGCCGAGTTAAGATTATATCCCGAAGCCGAGCCGGAAAAATACGACGGACTGCTCCTTTGCGGCGGTATGGACATCCATCCCTCCCGCTACGGTGAGGAAGTCAACGGGTCGGTCAATATGGAGGAGGCGCGGGACGCGGCAGAATTTCCTCTTGCTAAAGCCTTTATTGAAGCAGGCAAGCCTGTTTTCGGCATCTGCCGCGGCTTCCAATTATTGAACATTCATTTCGGCGGCTCGCTGACCCAGCATATCGCCACCGCCGACGACCATCGCAATTCCGAAAAAGAGGCGGTGCATCTCGTTACCGCAGAGGACGGCTTCTTTGCCGATACCTACGGCAAGGAATTCCCTGTAAACAGTTACCATCATCAAGCTGTTAACCGTCTGGGTAACGGTCTCAAGGTCACCCTTACCTCCAAGGAGGACGGCATTATTGAAGGCTTTGAGCACGAAACGCTGCCGATCTTCGGCGTACAGTTCCATCCGGAACGGATGAGCTACAGCTGGAACAGGGCAGAAACTGTAGACGGAGAGCCGATGTTCCAAAGATTTGTTGAAATGTGCAAAAAATAAGAGGAGCTTTTGCTCCTCTTATTTTTTTGCTGCATACTTTGACGGAGTCTGCCCGAAACGCTTAACAAAGGCGGTGCGAAAATACTTTACATCCGAAAATCCCGAAAGCTCTGCCACCTGCTTGGGCGTATAATATCCGGAGTTGAGCAGATTACAGGCATATTCGAACCGCAGATTCAATATCGTCTGCAAGGGAGATTCCCCGAAATGTGCCCGATAGACCCGCCGGAAATACACCTCGCTGACAAAGCACGCCTTCGCCAATGCCGCCACCGAAAGTGCCGGATCACGGAACCGACGCCGCATCAGCTCCACCCCCGGCGCAATCACCGACGGTAAAGCCGGCTGATCCTTTTCTTTGATCTGACGGATCGCCTCAAAGATCCGATAAAGCTGAACCATTGATTGATGATAAGCCGAAGGCTCCCCGCTCTCCCAAAGCCTTAAAAGTTCCTGAAAGAGCGGCTCCAGCTCCTCCATCCCGGACTCTACCTCAAAGGTTTCCCACTCCTGCCCATAGACCTCGAGATGGACGGCGATCAGCTCCTCCTGACCGCTGTTTCTATTTCGATAATCCACCCCTTTTGGGATATAAGCAACACTTCCGTCCCCCGCGGAAAGGGAAGTTCCCGCCACATCAAAGACTGCACTCCCCCGCATCCGATAGGATAATCCGGAGTGAGTGCGACCTACGGACATCTTATCACGCTTTTCTCTTTTCACATAAAAAACATTCAACAGGCGGAAGCCGCACTGCGGCTGATAATAGAACATCCCATATCACCTCTTTTTCTATCATAACGGATTTAGTTTCGAAATTCAACCCTTTTCTTTCGTTTTTTATGTTTATCTTTTTGCGCGCTCCTGCTAAAATGAGAGATAGATTGGAGGAATATATCAATGATCGATTTAGGAAACGCAAAAAAATTACGAATCAAAAACGCCAATACCGAATGGTGGGTACACGAGCAAGCGGTGGTCGCCGCAAACGGTCTCACCTATATTGCGTACTTCACCGACGCAGGCGAAATCCATATCAAGGAATTGGATGCCAAATGCAGCAAAACGCCCTCCCGTGACTTTCGGCTCAGCAAGTTGAATTATAACTACGCCGACGAGCATAACGCGGCAGGCATCTGCATTACCGAAAGCGGTAGAATCATCGTTGGCTATACCGGCCATAAGGTACCCGATATCCACTACCGTATGACCGAGCGTCCCTATGATATTTATTCCTTCGGTCCCGAGCGGATCATTCCCTGCGAAGGAGCCGCTACTTATGTTCAGCTCTATGAAAATACCAAACGGGGCGAGCTTTGGCTCTTTAACCGCGAAGCAGGCAACCACTGGCACTTCCGAGTCTCCAAAGATGAGGGTGAGACCTGGAGCGCACCCCGCACCTTCTTCCGCGCCGCCAACACCCGCGAGGAATTTGATCAATATTTAAAGGAAACCGGCTATATGATCGACGGCGCGGAGCTGAGCGGTCTTTACTATGCCGATATCCGCAAGCAGGAGATCAAAAAGGACGGCGGGATGGACGAGCAATGGTTCTTTGCCCTCTACGGTCACCCTTACAAATCTTTGGATCACAGCATCCGTACCGGCATCTTCCGTTCTGACGGTCAATTATTAAAAACCGACGGCACCCCCACCGATTTCAATTTGTTCGAAGGGGACGGCATTCTGAATATCAAAGACCTGGACGTGGTTTATAAAGCCCCCGCAGGCGATACCGTCCGTCTTTCCGCCGTTGCCCCCACCCTACCCTTACGGGTTGGTTTCATTCCCTTCACCATGAAGAATGACGTGGCAAACCCCGATCCCGAAAAGCCCGTCTATTACTCCGCCACCTTTGTGGATGGGAAGTGGCAGCTTTCCGCCCCCATCTGCAAGGCAGGTGAGTTTCTTTCCAAAAACGTTTTGGACGGCTCTCAGAGTGCCTTGGGCGGTATGGCATATTACTACGGTATGGGTGAAGCCGCCATCAACCCCAAGCATAAAGGACGGGTCACTCCCACCAATAACCGTCTCTTCATCGCCCGCTTTGACGGGAAGGATCGGGTGCTGGAGTGCTACCGCTCCGTGGACTACGGCAAAACCTATCAGTTAGAAGAAACCTTCAGCCGTATCCCCGGCGAAAAGGGGATCAAAACCTGGCGTCCGGTTGTTCCCGTTCACGCCCAAGGGAATCTGCCGGTCTATTGGCACGAAGGTGTCTATACGGCGCATACCGGAGGCTGGGAATGCGATACGGTCATGCTCGTTGAATACGATGATTAATATTTAAAGGAGAATATATTATGAATCAATTTTCATTAGAGGGCAAGATTGCTCTCGTCACCGGCGGCTCCTACGGCATCGGCTACGCCATCGCCAAAGGAATGCACCAAGCCGGTGCTGCCATCGCTTTTTGCGATATCAACGAAGAATTAGTCCAAAAAGGACTGACTTCCTATGAAGCAGACGGCATTTCCGCCAAAGGGTATGTCTGCGACGTTACCGACGAAGAAGCGGTGCAGGCATTGATCCAAAAGATCGAAGCCGATCTGGGTACAGTGGATATCCTGGTCAATAATGCCGGCATCATCAAGCGGATTCCTATGCTGGAAATGTCGGCAGAGGATTTCCGCAAAGTGGTAGACGTAGACCTCAACGCCCCCTTCATCTGCGCCAAGGCAGTTCTGCCCGGAATGATCAAAAAAGGTCACGGCAAGATCATCAATATCTGTTCTATGATGAGCGAGCTGGGACGCGAAACAGTCAGTGCTTACGCCGCCGCAAAGGGTGGACTCAAGATGCTGACCCGCAATATCTGCTCTGAATTCGGTGAAGCCAACATCCAATGCAACGGCATCGGTCCCGGCTATATTGCCACCCCCCAGACCGCACCCTTGCGTGAGCGTCAGCCGGACGGCAGCCGCCATCCCTTTGACCAATTCATCATCTCCAAAACCCCTGCAGGTCGCTGGGGCACCACCGAGGATCTGGTCGGTCCCGCTGTCTTTTTGGCATCCGATGCCAGTAACTTTGTAAACGGTCATATTTTATACGTCGATGGCGGCATTCTCGCCTACATCGGCAAACAGCCATAAGGAGAGAAGAAAATGAACGCAAAAGACTATAAAGATCAGGTTATGCTTCCCCACGCAGAAGCAGAGATTCAGGATGCCGCGCCCGGCGTTGTCCGCCGCATCCTCTCCTATTCCGACGACGCAATGTGTGTGGAAAACGTGTTTGAGACCGGCGCAGTCGGATCTTTGCACAGCCACCCCCACACCCAAGTTACCTACATCGTGTCCGGCAAATATCGCTTTACCGTCGGTGACGAGACTTACGAGGTCTCCGCAGGCGATACCCTTTTGAAAAAAGACGGCGTCATCCACGGCTGCGTTGCTTTAGAGGGTGGCATTATGCTGGACTTTTTCACTCCGATGAGAAAAGATTTTATTAAGTGAGGTATAAAAAATGAGAATTGCTTTAATTAACGAGAACAGTCAGGCGGCTAAAAACGAACTGATCCTCAAGGCTTTGAAAGACGTAGTCGAGCCGATGGGGCATACTGTGGATAACTACGGTATGTATACCGCCGAGGATGAGGCACAGCTCACCTATGTACAGATCGGCATCTTGGGTGCCATCCTGATCAATAGCGGCGCCGCCGACTATGTTGTGACCGGTTGCGGTACCGGAGAGGGCGCAATGCTGGCAATGAACAGCTTTCCCAACGTCCTTTGCGGCCATGTGGAGGATCCTGTGGACGCCTACACCTTTGCCCACGTCAACGACGGTAACGCCGTTGCACTCCCCTTCGCCAAAGGCTTTGGCTGGGGCGGTGAGCTGAATCTTGGGTACATTTTTGAAAAGCTCTTCGGCTTCGGTCACGGTCAGGGTTATCCCAAGGAGCGCGTTATTCCCGAGCAGCGCAATAAGAAGATTCTGGACGGAGTTCGCGCAGAGACCCTTCGTCCTCTGACCGAGTGTCTGGATCGCATTGATCAGGATCTGCTCAAAGGTGCCATCGCAGGCGAGAAATTCCAAGAGCTTTTCTTTGCCAACTGCAAGGATGAGAAGCTGGCAGAGTATATTAAGGAGAAGCTTGCATAATGAAAAAGATCAAAGCAGTTTTAATGGATATGGACGGAACCTGCCTGAGCAAGAGTCAGGTGACGATCTCTATGCGCAATATGAAGGCCATTCAGGATGCTATTAAAGCCGGGGTTCATATTATCCCTTGCACCGGCCGAGTCTTTACGATGATGCCTCCCCAGCTGCTGACGCAAGAGGGTATCCGATACTATATCTGCAGCCACGGCGGACGTGTTTATGACAAAGAGACCGGCGAGAGTCTTTATACCGACTTGATTCCTCCCGAGGAAATCTCAAAAATTTGGGAGATCATCGAGGGCAAGAGAATTTATAATGAATGTGCCGCAAACGCGATGATCTATTTTGAGAAGGATGTTGCGGACCATTTCAATTTCGACGAAATTCCTCCCCATCACGCTTGGTTCGTGCTGGATGAGTGGTATGAGCCGGTAGAGAAACCCTCCGAATACTTCCTTAAGAATAAGATCGGCGTCGAGAAGATGAACATCTATCGGATCCCCGAACCGCTGCAGCAGGAGATCTATGATGCCATCACCGCGACCGGCTTCATTCAACATACCCGCCCCGGTGCAGGCCCCAACCTGGAGTTTGCACACGCCGGTCTGGATAAGCTGAAGGCTGTGGACGTGGTTTTGGAGAGACTGGGCATTACTTATGAGGAATGTATGGCAATCGGCGATAGCAGCAGTGATTACGCCATTCTGCAGAGATGCGGTCTGGGCGTCGCAATGGGCAACGCTCCCGACGATATTAAGGCTGCGGCAAATGTCGTAACCGGTCTGAATACCGAAGACGGCTTTGGCGAAGCTCTTGAAAAATACGTATTATAAAGAAATGCGCGTGTTCATCGGAACACGCGCATTTCTTTATAATTCAACGGACCAATCGTTAATGTAGGGATATTCTTGCGGCTTCTCGCAAAGCTTAATCGGTCTTGCAGCATTTGAGCTTACCCGACCGATTACACTTTTCGGCGTACCGTAGGGAAATGGCTTTCCGGGCACATAGGTATCATCATAATCCGTAAACAGATAATAAGTCAGGTTTTCAGCCTTTACATCTTCATCCTTTATGATAACGCCGTCTAAAACGATGTTTTTCGGCAGACTGCAGGGATAACCGAAATCGTGATCGCCGGTATTATCTGCCCAGAAGAAATACATCTTGTCCTCTCCCCTGTAATCGGGAAACCATTCACAGTTTCTGACGGTAAGATTTCCTTGAAAGGTGGCGCCGTAATCGCTGCGGAAACTAACAAACCACTCGCTGAATATCTTGGAATTCTCAATAGTAAAATCCCCAAAGCCAATCAGCTTAACGCCCATATGACCAAGGCTGCAATTTTTGATAGACCCGTTCGTAACACCGCAGTGGGCATCGAAGCGAGAAATGACACAGCCATCAAGATGCAGTTCCTTACAAAAATTCGAACCCATCAACCCCCAGTAGTCGGGATTCAGAATATCAATCGTTTGTTTGATATTGATCAGCTTCAAATTGATTACACCGCTAAGCAGCAGATCATACGATCCCATCCGTGAGACCGACCCCGGAAGCTTTCCCTCCGTAAGGTAGAGTCTATGCGGCGTCAAAAGACAGTCTCTGATAACGGTATTATAGCATTCGCACACCCATAAGAAACCGCCGTAGGGCGCGCCGTGATCAAGCTCCCCTTCCACGTAGTGCGTAATATTTTGAACGGTGACATTGGAGCGGGTAATCTTGATGTCTCTTTTATGATAATTGTATTTGGACTCTCCTTGGTTTGCTATGGTGGTAAAGATACCGCCTTCGATTACAATCGGCTCATCGTCCACGGAAAATGCAACTGCATTGGTGATTGTTTCATAATCCCAATTGATACTGTTCAGCACGTTTCCATCCCGATCCACAACGAAGGCATCAGATATGTCAAAGCCCTCGTTCATATTTACTCCCTTACGGATATAGACCTTTCGCGCATCAGAATAAACTCTGACAAAAACGGTTCCCTCGTGCGGAAAATCCACCTTTTTCTGATCGTGGCGAAGAGATTTGAGTTCAGGTATAAACCGTTCAGCATCACTCGCCACTTCAAAAACAGGCTGATGAATATTCTCAAGATGAATGTCATCAATGATGAATCTTGCTTTACCGAAATCGGTATTGGTCATGATCCTGGCGGTGATAGCCTTGCCGCCGATATAATAGGTCGCATCGTCCTTTGCTCTGACATCAAGACCATGTAAATTGGCATAATCATGAGCCGCCACAATAGCAGGCAAATCGTCTGTTCGGCCGTCACCCTTCGCGCCGAACTGTTCATAAGTAACGTACTTCTTTTCTTGTATCATAAACCTTTTACTCCTCATAAGCAATCTTACCGTCTACAATTGTCTTGTAAGCACGGGCGCCGACGGAAGTCAAGGGATCTGCGGTCCAGATGACCACATCCGCATCCTTGCCTGCTTCCAGGCTTCCCACCCGATCAGCGATGCCCATCTGGGTGGCGGGGTTGATGGTAATAGCTCTCCAAGCCTCCTCATAGGGCAAGCCTTCGCTTGCCGCCAGTCCCGCGCAAAGGGGCAACCAACGCAAGGGAGTCACCGGCGCGTCGGTGATGATGCTGATGGGAACTCCCGCCTTATGCAGCACCGCCGCAGTCTTAAAGCTCTTACCGCTCAATTCAGGCTTGGACTTTCCGCCAAAGGTAGGACCCACGAAAGCAGGATATCCCTCCTCCGCCAGAATATCTGCAATAGCGCGACCGTCTGTGCAGTGATCCAAGGTCAGACGGACATCAAACTCCTTGGCAATGCGGATGGCGGTCAGAATATCATCTGCACGGTGCGCGTGCGCCTTCAAGGGGATTTCCTTTTTGATAACAGGAATCATTGCCTCCAGCTTCATATCGAAAGCAGGCTCCTTGCCCGCTTCTTTTGCGGCAAGGTAATTTTTAGATTTAATCAGCAATTCCCGCAGAAGAGCCGCGATTGCCATACGGGTATAGGGTGCCTTTTTAGAGGATTGACCGAAACTGTTTTTAGGATTCTCACCAAAAGCACATTTCATAGCAACGGGCTGACGGATCACCATATCCTCCACCCGTTTCCCCACCAGCTTGATGGCGGCAAAGGTACCGCCCACCACCTCTGCACTGCCCGGACCGGTGCAGGCAGAGGTCACACCGTAACGGATCGCCTCATTAAAGGTCTCATCCAAGGGATAAATTCCGTCGATGGCGCGCACCTGCGGTACGACGGGATCGGATTTTTCGTTGACCTCGTTTCCTTCCCAACGGTAAAGAGAAGCGTGCAGACCGATATGGCAATGCGCCTCCACACAGCCGGGGGTCACAAGCCGTCCCTCCGCATCAATTACCTGTGTACCCGCAGGAGCAACCAGATCTGCGCCAACCTCGGCGATCTTTCCGTTATCATCAATCAGGATACAGCCATTTTTCAATTCTGATCCCGCCATCGTCTTAATCATTCCGTTTTTGATCAGCAACATTTTTCGCGCCTCCTTATTTTTTAATATTTTAGCATATCATCCTGTTTTTTTCAACCTTTTGAGATAGAAGGCGGATCGTTCGTGTTTGCTCACCCTTTTCTTGACAAAGCGCACCCCTTATGATAGAATATCAAAGTATGTTTTCTACAAATAAATAAAGGAGTATTCTATGGAAAAAAAGCAAGAATTTAAGCCTTATATCCCTGCCTCTAAAATTACCCCCGAGTTGACGATCACCTCTATCGTGATGGGTATTCTGCTGGCAGTGATCTTTGGTGCCGCGAATGCCTATCTGGGACTTCGCGTCGGTATGACTGTATCCGCATCCATTCCGGCGGCTGTCATCGCTATGGGCGTAATCCGCGTGATTATGCGTAAAAACTCAATTTTGGAAAGCAATGTCGTCCAGACCATCGGCTCTGCCGGTGAGTCCTTGGCAGCGGGTGCCATCTTCACTCTGCCCGCCCTTTTCCTTTGGGCAAACGAAGGCAAGATGGATAAGCCCCGTATTTTAGTGATCACCCTCATCGCCCTCATCGGCGGTCTTTTGGGCATATTCTTTATGGTCCCCCTACGCAACGCGCTCATCGTACGCGAGCACGGCATTCTCCCCTATCCCGAAGGGCACGCCTGCGCCGAGGTACTGCTGGCGGGTGAGGAAGGCGGCTCCAATGCAAGCACGGTATTTGCAGGTATGGGCTTTTCCGCTCTCTTCAAATTCATCATTGACGGTCTGAAGATCGTTCCCGGCGAGGTCTCCTTAGAGGGAACTGCAAAAACCTATCCCGGCGCCATCGGTACGCAGATCTACCCCGCTGTTATGAGCGTAGGCTACATCTGCGGTCCCCGCATCTCCTCTTATATGTTTGCAGGCGGTCTTTTGAGCTGGTTGGTGCTGATCCCTATGATCGTCATTTTCGGTGCGGAGCTGATTCTCTATCCCGGCACCGAGACCATCGGCAACCTCTTTTCCGCAGGCGGCACCGGTGCCATCTGGAGCACCTATGTCCGCTATATCGGAGCAGGTGCACTGGCAGCAGGCGGTATCATCAGTCTCTTCAAATCTCTGCCGCTGATCGTCCGTACCTTCCGTGATGCCCTTAAGAGTATGGGTGGCACCAAGGCAAGCACCCTGCGCACCGAGCATGACATCAATATGAAGATCGTTCTGATCGCGATCCTTGCGCTGACACTGGCAGTTTGGCTGGTTCCTGCCATTCCCGTATCCTTGATCGGTGCGATCATCGTCGTCATCTTTGGTTTCTTCTTTGCCACCGTCTCCTCCCGTATGGTAGGTCTGGTGGGCAGCAGCAATAACCCCGTCTCCGGCATGGCGATCGCCACCCTTTTGATCGCCACCCTGATCCTCAAGCTGACCGGTCAAAGCGGTGCCGCCGGTATGCAGGCCGCCATCGCCATCGGCTCCATCATCTGCATCGTTGCCGCCATTGCGGGTGATACCTCCCAGGATCTCAAGACCGGCTACCTTTTAGGCTCTACTCCCAGAAAGCAGCAGATCGGCGAGATCATCGGCGTAGTTGCTTCCGCACTTGCCATCGGTGCCACCCTCTACCTGCTGGACAGCGCGTGGGGCTTTGGTTCCGACGAGCTTGCCGCACCTCAGGCAACTCTGATGAAGATGGTCATCGAGGGCATTATGGGCGGCAATCTGCCTTGGGGTCTGATCCTGATCGGTGTATTTATCGCCATTCTGGTGGAGATCGTCGGCATTCCCGTCCTCCCCTTTGCCATCGGCGTTTACCTGCCCGTACAGCTTAACGCCTGCATTATGGTGGGCGGTCTGATCCGTCTCGTCTTCGACAAAATGAAGGAAAGCGACAAAAAGAAGACCGCCATCAATAACGGCGTCCTCTTCTGCTCCGGTATGATCGCCGGTGAAGGTTTGGTCGGCATCCTGCTGGCAATTCTGGCGGTATTCAACGTAGGCTCCATCCTGGATCTCTCCGGCGTATTGAATCTGCCCGTCTGGGCCTCCAATATCGGCAGCCTCCTGGTCTTTGCGTTGGTGATCCTCTCCCTTTTGAAGTTCACCGTCTGGAATAAGAAATCCAAGTAATATGAAAAAGAAAACCATCGTCATTCCGGAAAACTATCTGGATCGTATCCCCGCCCGTGCCGCAGGCATCCAATGGAAGGCAAATTCCGAAGGAATGGTCACCCTTGAGATCGAGAACAAGGGTTGGGTCAATCGCATTGCGCAGGTTCTTTTCGCCCGTCCGAAGGTCAGCTATATCCATCTGGATGAGCTGGGCAGCTTTGTTTGGCCGCTGATGGACGGCGAGACCGACATCACCGCTTTGGGGAAGCTGGTAGATGCTGCCTTCGGCGAAAAGGCGCACCCCCTCTATGAACGGCTGGCGCAATACTTCCGCATTCTGGATAGTTATCATTTTATTGAATGGATCAAATAACGCAATCCCCTCCTGCTTCTGCGGGAGGGGATTGAATTTTTATGCACGATATGATAAAATAAAACTGCTATATTTCTATTCTATGGTGAAAAAACGATGAAAATTATTATTGTAGGCGGCGGAAACACCGGCGCCACCCTTGCCCAGACCCTCACAAATGAACAGCACGATGTTATCATCATCGATCAGAACGGAGATCGCATCAACGGAATTTGCGAGCATACGGATGCTATGGGGCTGATCGGAAACGGAATGAATTATTCCACGCTCAAGGAAGCGGGGATCGACGATGCAGATCTTATGATCTCGGTCACAGGCTCTGACGAGCAAAATCTGCTCAACTGCCTATTTGCCCGTAAATCCGAGAACTGCGCCACCATTGCGCGGGTTCGCAACCCTATCTATATCAACGAAACCGAATATATCAAAGATCACGTGGGGCTCTCTCTGATTATCAATCCGGAACTGGAAGCCGCCAATACCATCTCCAGACTGCTGCGGTTTCCCGGCGCGATCGACATCAACCCCTTCGCCAAGGGGCGCGGTGAGATGCTGACCTTTAAGGTGCCCGAGGGCAGTATTCTGGACGGAAACACCCTGACACACATTCGTTCCAAAATCGACACCAAGGTACTCTTCTGCGGCGTTGAGCGCGGAAATGAATGCCATATCCCCTCCGGTAATTTCACCCTGCAGGCAGGCGATAAAGCTACCATCATCCTCCAGCCGAGAGATGCACTGGAATTTTTCCGTCGGATCAAGTTGGAAACCCATAGCGTCAAGAACGTGATGATCGTGGGCGGCAGCACCATTGCCTATTATCTGGCAAAGCAATTGCTGGATATCCGTATCAATGTGAAAATCATTGAAATCGACGAGCAACGCTGCCACGAGCTTGCAGAAAAGCTCCCCAACGCTACCATCATCCACGGCGACGCATCCGATAAAAATCTTCTGCTGGAAGAAGGAATCGAAACCACCGATGCCTTCGTCTCGCTGACGGGCTTTGATGAAGAGAATATCCTCCTCTCCCTCTATGCCAAAGATATGACCTCCGCCAAGGTTATCACCAAGATTGACCGTCCCATCTTCAGAGAGTTGATCTCCAATCTGAATCTCGACAGCATCATTGATCCCCTGAACCTCACAACGGAGGTCATTCTGCAATATGCACGCGCCAAGCAAAACGCCTTGGGCAATAATATTGAGACCCTCTATAAACTGGTAGGAGATAAATTAGAGGCACTGGAATTCAAGATCGGTGAATCTGCGCCGGGCTTGGAAGTCCCGCTCCGCAATCTCAATCTGAAAAAAAATCTGATCATCTGCGGCATTGCCAGAGACGGAAAGTTCATTCTGCCGGACGGCGATACCACCATTCGCGCAGGGGATCGGGTGATCGTCGTGGCGGGTCAGACCCGACTGAATGATTTTAAGGACATTTTTAAATAATATGAATTTTTCTATCATTTTCTATATCATCGGCTATGTATTAAAGATCGAAGGACTTTTAATGCTGCTGCCCGTGCTGGTCGGATTTCTTTACAAAGAGCAGCAGGCGTATGCATTTTTGATCTGTGCGGCAGGAATCGCGCTGATCGGTCTGCTCCTTTCCTATAAGAAGCCGAAAAATCAAGTTTTTTATGCCAAAGAGGGCTTTATTTCCGTGGCATTAAGCTGGCTTGCTTTGAGTTTTTTTGGGTGCCTCCCCTTTGTTTTCAGCGGAGATATTCCTCGTTTTACGGACGCTTTTTTTGAAACGGTCTCCGGCTTCACCACCACCGGCTCCACCATCCTGCAGGATGTGGAGGCTCTCTCCCGCTGCGCGCTCTTCTGGCGAAGCTTTTCACATTGGATCGGTGGTATGGGCGTGCTGGTCTTTATCCTTTCCATCCTGCCCATCACAGGCGGTGCCGCTATGCACCTGATGCGGGCGGAAAGCCCCGGTCCTCAGGTAGGAAAGATCGTTCCAAAGCTTCGGGATACCTCTCTTATCCTCTATGTGATCTACACATTGATGACATTATTGCAGATCATTATTCTCATCTGCATCAAAATCCCTGTTTTTGATGCAGTCACCCTCTCCTTCGCCTCGGCAGGCACCGGCGGATTTTCCATCCGAAATTCGGGATTGGCGGATTATCCTGCTATTTGCCAGTATATCGTGTCTATTTTTGTTATTTTGTTCGGCATCAATTTCAATGTCTATTTTTTATTGGTACGGCGTCATTTCAAGCGGGCTTTTGCTTGCGAGGAAGCGCGCTGGTACCTCGCCGTCATCGGAGCCTCTACTCTGCTGATCTTTGCCAATACGCTCCGTTTATTCGGCACCGCCGAGGAAGCCTTTCGCCACGCTTTCTTCCAGGTGAGCAATATCATTACCACCACAGGCTTCAGCTCCACAAACTTTAATCTTTATCCGGAGTTTTCTAAATTAATTCTGGTAATCTTAATGTTCGTAGGTGCCTGCGCAGGCAGTACGGGCGGCGGCATCAAGGTTTCCCGTATCATCATTCTGGTCAAATCCGTATTCAACGAATTGGCGCAGATCATCCAACCGCGGACCATCAAAAAAGTCCGGTTAGAGCAAAAGGTTGTAGATGGAAACACGATGCGTTCCGTCAATACCTATATGGCAACCTATATACTGATCTTTTTTACTTCCCTTCTGCTGATTTCTTTGGACAACTTTGATTTTACCACCAATTTCACCGCTGTTGCTACCACGCTGAACAACGTGGGTCCCGGTCTGAATGCGGTGGGTCCCATTGAGAATTTCTCCAATTATTCCGTTCTTTCAAAATACGTCCTTTGCTTCAATATGTTGGCGGGACGACTGGAGCTCTTTCCGCTCTTAATTTTGTTCTCCCCTCATCTTCGTAAGCGCCTTAAAGGAGCGTAAATAATATGAAAAAATTCCTCAATAAAGAGACCTTACTTTATCTCTTCTTCGGCGTGCTGACCACCGCGGTCAACTATATCGTCTTTTATCTCTTTTATCAGCTGCTCGCCCTCTCCTCGCTCCTCTCCAATGCCATTGCATTTGCGGCGGCAGTCATCTTTGCTTATATCGTCAATAAGCAGTTTGTTTTCGAGAGCAAAAGCTGGAAGCCAGCCGTTATCGGGCCGGAACTTCTGCAATTTCTGGGTGCGCGGGTCTTTTCCTTCCTCTTGGAGGAGGCGGGACTTTTGATCTGCGATAACCTTTTGAACTTAGGACGCTTCCGGATCCTTTCCGTCTTTGGCATCCAAGTGGACGGCATCCTGCTATCCAAGCTCGCCTTGGCGTTTATCGTGGTGATACTCAACTACTTTTTCTGCAAGTGGTTCATCTTTAAAAAGAAATAAAAAACTTGAGGCACACTCTGCAAAGGAGTGTGCCTCAGTTATAGACAATACCATTTTCATATAAAAAAGAGGCACTTCGTAGGCGTTGTACCCGTAAGGATACAACGCCTAAACCGAGTCTTTTTTATTTCTGAATTTGTTTCATATATGCCTTCGGTGTGCAGGCAAATTCCTCTCGAAAGACCCGATGAAAGGTTCTAAGAGAGTTAAATCCGCTCCCAAAGGCACAAGCGGAGAGTTCTTTTTCCCCCTCCCGCATCAGCAAAACGCTTTCTCTGAGACGAAGCATGGTAAGGTAACGACTGAAGGGAATACGGAAGTTTTCGGTAAAATAGCGGGAAAGATAGGCGGGATGGTACCCTAAGGAAAGGGCGGTACTTTTAAGGGAAATTTCCTCTCTGAAATGCTCCTGCAAATATACCAAAAGGCGTGTAGATAGTTCCTGATCCGCTTTTTCTTGCCGTTCGGTAAGGGAAAGATGATCTAAAATAGTTCCAAGAGCCACGTAAAGATGTCCTCGCTTTTCCATCTCGTTTTGAGCTTCTCCCATTCGGTATAACGATCCGCGCACCCGCTCAAAGATCTCTGCATCACGAATCACGGGATCCTGCGCCCTCTTTTGATGAATTTCCTCCCGAAAATCACCGCATACCGACAAGGGAACGCTCAAGGTTCCAATCACCGATCCCGCTTTCAGAATGCGGTAGCCATGTGTATCATAGCTGAAAGAAATGACCATCTCCCCCGACCGCAACCGTTCTCTGCGCCCATTGATCCAGCACTCTATCGCACCCTCCACCACCATCCACACCTCCAGCGGGGAATGAAAGTTCAGATCGGAGTAGGCCCCGGTATGCTCTCTGTAAAGTGCTTCCTTCTGATATTCTCTTCTTAATAAAAATTTTGCTTGCATCCTGTTCCTCGTTAATAATTGACACAAAATACCACTATTTTGGCACGAAAACGACATTTGATTATGTTATAGTTATAATACACTACAAATGATTTGTCAAGAAAGGAACTGTATTTAATGCTGTTTTCAAAAAAAGATCTGGGTAAAATGATCTTGCCGTTGATCTTTCAACAGTTATTGGCCATTTTGGTTAGTATGGTGGATAGCATAATGGTATCCCATGCAGGGGAAGCGGCAGTTTCCGGTGTATCCTTGGTAGGAACCTTGGATACCCTTTTAGTACAAGCCTTCGCCGCTCTGACTACCGGCGGTGCCGTCATTGTTTCCCAATATATCGGCAAGCAGGATTACGACCGCGCAAAAGAATCTGCCAAACAGTTGGTCTTTTCCGCCACCATTGTTGCAGCCATCCTTTCTGCGTTTGTTATGGTGATACGTATCCCCCTGTTGAATCTGTTTTACGGAAATACGGAAGCGGCCGTTATGAGCAATGCACAGGACTACCTCTTTTTCATGTTGTTTTCCTTTCCGTTTTTAGCACTCAACAACGCTTGCAGCTCTCTCTTCCGCACCATGGGAGATTCTACCACGCCCCTGCTCTGCACCATGGCAACCAACATGATCAATATCGCAGGCAATGCACTTTTAATCTACTTCTTACAAATGGGCGCGGCGGGAGCAGCCATTTCTACCCTCGCCGCCCGTATTGCTACCACCATTATTCTGCTATGGCTGCTCCGCAACAAGAAGCGTATCATCTATCTGGAGAAGCTGCACCGTTATAAGCCGGATTTTAAAGTAATTAAGCAAATCCTGCATATCGGCATCCCCAGTGGAATTGAAAACAGTATGTTCCAATTCGGCAAGCTTTTGACCCAAAGCGTTATTGCCACTATGAGCACCGCAGCTATTGCCGCCAATGCTGTGGCAAATACGATTTCCACCTTACAACATATTCCGGGTATCGCGATCGGCTCCGCCACTGTTCCCATTGTGGGGCGGTGTATCGGTGCGGGAGAAAAGGAGCAGGCAAAAAAGTATTCCTGCATTTTACTTGCTGCAGCATATCTCGGAAATCTTGCAGTAATTCTCATTACGACCCTGCTGTTGCGCCCCATCATTGGGCTGTACACCCTCTCAGACGAGGCGGTGGACCTTGCCGTCAAAATCCTGCTCATTCACGGTGCTGTTGCCGCTATCCTCTGGCCGCCTGCGTTCGATTTTCCCCACGTCTTTCGTGCTTCCAGTGACGTAAAGTTCCCCTCTTTCATTTCTTCCCTCTCGATGTGGGTTTTTCGCGTAGGATTCAGCTACCTTTTGGCTCTGGATCAGTTCACCCTCTTCGGCATTACCATCCCCTGCTTTGGCATGGGAATCATGGGTGTTTGGGTTGCCATGTTCATCGATTGGATTTTCCGTGCTGTCATCTATAGCATCCGCTATCTCAGCAATCGTTGGCTGACCAAATACAAAGGATTAGACTAAAAAAAGAAGCACGAAAAATAGGCGTTGTACTCTAAAGGATAGTAAAAGAGCTGTGTAGAAAAATTCTACACAGCTCTTAATTTTTGTCTCATACCGTAACAAGCAGGGAAAATGTATATCCTGTTTTCCACTTGTTAGGAGAACCTAAAACCCTTAACCTAACTCAAAACTAATTGCATCCTGTGGTGCAATACATCGGGCGATAATAACAAATTTTAGAACTGTCCTTAATTGTACGCCCCATACGAAGTGCCCCTTTTTTATTATTTCTTGGAAAACAGCTTATTAATGAGCAAGGTCGCCAGAATAATGACACCGATGATCACGAAGATCACCAGCATTCCCTTCCCCATATAGCCCAGCATCTTCACAAAGTTTGCAGGCTCAAAGAAGATTTCCGGCTTTGCAGCCGTTGCCAATGCAAGAATATTCCACATAATCCGTTACCCCCTTACGCAAAGAAGTTTAAGATAATACCGCCGGCGATGACCGATGCGATCTGACCGGAGACATTTACACCGATGGAATGCATCAGGAGGAAGTTTTGAGGATCTTCCTGAAGACCCATCTTATGCACGATACGACCGGACATAGGGAATGCAGAGATACCCGCGGCACCGATCATAGGATTGATTTTTTTCTTCATAAAGAGATTGAGGAACTTGGCAAAGAGAACACCGCCTGCCGTATCCACAATAAAAGCGATGAGACCCAGACCCAGAATCAGGAGGGTATCCACCTTCAAAAACTGCTCTGCAGTCATATTGAAAGCAACAGAGATGCCGAGGAAGATGGTGATGAGGTTTGCCAGCACCTTTTGAGCAGTCTCGGAAAGGGAATCCAACACACCGCACTCACGGATCAGGTTACCAAACATCAAAAAGCCGATCAAGGCAGTCGCCTGCGGGACAACGGCAGAGACGACGATGGTAATGATGACGGGAAACAGAATACGGGTCAGTCTGGTGACCGATTTTTGCTCGTACGGCATCCGAATCAGTCTCTCCTTACGGGTGGTCAGCATCTTGATAACAGGCGGCTGAATGATGGGAACCAACGCCATATAGGAATAAGCAGCAACCGTGATGGCACCCACATATTGAGAGCCGAGAGTATTGGCAACCGCAATGGAGGTAGGACCGTCTGCCGCACCGATGATTGCGATAGAAGCCGCATCGATTTCGGGGAAGAACATCCGCGCCATTGCCAAGGTAAAGAAGATACCGAACTGGGCTGCGGCACCAAAAAGCATCAGCTTCGGATTGGAAAGCAGCGGTCCGAAATCAATCATCGCACCGATACCGATGAAAAGCAGGAGCGGGAAGAGTTCATTGGCGATACCCGCCTCATAAAGTTCCTTGATCGGGCCTGCCAATGCGTCAGAATAAGGAATATTGACCAAGATCGTGCCAAAGCCCATAGGCAAAAGCAGTGTCGGTTCCATCTCCTTCTTAATCGCCAGATAAATCAGCAAGCAACCGATGAGGATCATCACCAACTGCTGCCAGCTGAACGCCAATAGGTTTTTATAAAGAATTTCCATTTTATTTCCTCCTATTTTTAATCACTTTAAAGCAAGCTGCTGCGCAGTTCTTCCGCAGAAGCAGGATGGATGAGTGCGGGGGGGATATCCAAGACTGTTCTGCAGCCCTTTTCCTCATTTTGATTCAGCCGATAAGCAGCCCTCGCATAGGCAACCAGCACACTGGAGGTAAACTCCGGATTGGAGTCCAGCGTCAGCTTATATTCCACAATATGACGGTGCTCACCGTCAAAGCCCGTCGTACCGCAGCGGAAGACCATTCCGCCGTGGGGGATTCCGCTATGATCCCGCTCCAGCTCCTCCTGAGAGATGAAATGGACGGTAGTATCATAATCTGCAAAATAATTGGGCATCGTAACGATCGCCTGCTCGATGGCGGCAAGGTCTGCGCCTTCCTTGGGCACAACGAAGCACTCACGCAGATGCTTCTCACGCGTGGTCAGCGTGGGATTCTCACCGTTGCGAACCCGCTCCAACGCGCTCTCTACAGGGATGGTGTACTGGCGGGCGTCCTGCACCCCATCAATACGACGGATGGCATCGGAGTGACCCTGGCTGACTCCCTTACCCCAGAAGGTATAATCTGCGCCGTTGGGCAAAATTGCCTGCCCATAGGCACGATTCAGCGAAAACAGACCGGGATCCCAGCCCACCGAAATAACGGCGATCTTCCCGCTCTCCGCGCAGGCAGCGTCCACCTTGGCGAAATGCTCGGGGATTTTAGCGTGTGTATCAAAGCTATCCACCACATTAAAATGCTTTGCCATAGCAGGGGTCTGCTCCGGCAGGTCATTTGCACTGCCGCCGCAAAGGATCATCACATCGATCTGATCCTTCATCTCCATCGCCCGCTCCATTGCGTACACAGGCACATTCGTACGGGTCTTTACCGACGCAGGGTCGCGACGGCTGAATACCCCCACCAGTTCCATATCCGCAGAGGTCTGCAATGCACTTTCCACTCCGCGTCCCAAATTGCCGTACCCAACAATTCCAATTCTGATCTTCATTTTATTTTCCTTTCTTATGCTTGGCGACCTGCTCCTCATAAAGCTTTTCAAGCTGCGCCGTCATCACCTGGCCGGTAAACTTCTTACGGTATTCCGCCGCCGCGCCCTCACTGAGCCGCGCGCAAAGCGCAGGATCCTCCATCAGTCTCGCAATGGCTTCAGCCATTGCAGCGGGATCTCTTTGCGGAACCACCAATCCATTCACTCCATCGGTAATCATATAGGGATTTCCGCCGGAATCGGTCACCACAGCAGGCTTAGCAAGGCTCATTCCTTCCGCAAGAGCAATAGAAGCTGCCTCTGTCCCGCAGGAGCAATTGAGATTGACATCGCAGATATTGCAATAGGGCACCACATCCATTATAAAGCCGGTGAAACGCACCATATCTTCGATCCCCAGCTCCGCTACCTTTTGCTCCAGCGCCTCTCTGCAGCTGCCGTCGCCCATTAAAATGAAGCGAACCGGCTTCCCCTGCAGCATTTTCGCCGTCTCCAGCAGATAAAAATGACCTTTATATATCTCAAGGCGTGCGGAAAGCAGGCATACAAATTCCTCTTCTCCAATGCCGATAGAGCGACGAAACGCCTTCTTTTCTGCATCGGTCAGAGCAGTCATCGGCTCCACTCCATTGGTGATCACTGTGATCTTGCGGGGATCTACCCCGGTCTCCAACAGATTGTCCTTTGCCACGTGAGCCACCGCCACAACTGCGGTGGAAAGGGTATTATTGATCAATCCGCTGATCTGCTTCCCCGGAAAGGTGGTCGCCCGACGGGGCATTTCAAAGACACAATGACGGGTATAGATCCGCACAGGCACCCCCAAAAGCCACGCAGCCACTTTCCCTGCCAGCGAGGAATGGGTATGGACGATATCCGGCTTTTCTGCCCGAATGATCCGTTTATACTCCTTTACTGCACCTCGCTCCCAGGAGCGGTCGTGACCTTTTTGGGTCTCGATAACCCGATAGCCAAGCTCTTCCACCAAGGAGACCAAAGCACTTCCCGCGGGGACTGCCACGATCATTTCAAATCGGGAGCGGTCCAGACATTGCAGCGTCTGCAATACCACGCGCCCTGCTCCGCCCAAGGTAGCATCGGTCATAATTGTGAGAACCTTGATCATACCACTCCTCCTTTACCAAAATGTCCCCATTTTAATTTATTATATCATAGCGGTACAAAAAATACAATGATATCTAAAAAATTAATTCTAAAACATATGGACAATTCCTGAAAATTATGTATAATAAGAATGTATTATAAAATAGTAATACAAGGGAGTATATCCCTAATAAAAACGGAGGTTTACAGCAAATGAAACTGATCATCAAAGACAATTACGCTGAAATGAGCGCATGGGCAGCAAAGCACATTGCCGATGCCATCAATAATCACAAAGAGGACCGCCCCTTTGTACTGGGTCTGCCCACCGGTTCTTCCCCCTTGGGCGTCTATAAGAAACTGATCGAGATGAACAAAGCAGGTGAAGTAACCTTTAAAAACGTCGTCACCTTCAATATGGACGAGTATGTGGGTCTGCCCCGCGAGCACGATCAGAGCTACTGGTACTTTATGCACGATAACTTCTTCAATCATATCGACATTCCTGCAGAGAACGTCAATATTCTCAACGGTATGGCTGAGGATCTGGAAGCCGAGTGCATCCGCTACGAAGAGAAGATCGCTTCCTTCGGCGGCATCGATCTTTTCCTCGGCGGCAGCGGTGTGGACGGTCATATCGCCTTCAACGAACCCTTCACCTCTCTGACCTCCCGTACCGGCATCCGTGCCCTGACGCAGGATACCCTCATCGCCAACTCCCGCTTCTTTGACAACGACCCCAATAAGGTGCCCAAGACAGCTCTTTCCGTCGGCGTCGGCACTGTCTGCGATTCCAAGCAGGTTCTGCTGCTGATCAGCGGTCATAATAAGGCTCGTGCTCTGCGCCATTGCGTAGAGGGCGGTGTTGACCACGCTTGGACCATCAGCGCCCTGCAGCTCCATCAGGATGGCATTATCGCCTGCGACGAGGATGCCTGCGGCGAGCTGAAGGTAGACACCTATAAGTATTTCAAGGAAATCTATAAAGACGAAAAGTAAT
>JAZQAQ010000158.1:0-3596 GCA_045545255.1 Eubacteriales bacterium
GCGGTATTACCCAGCATATCGGCGCTTATAAAGTGAAATGTAACGGTGAGGATATCACCTTCCTGGATACCCCGGGTCACGCTGCGTTTACCGCTATGCGTGCTCGCGGTGCGCTGGCAACCGATATCGCCATTCTGGTGGTCGCTGCTGACGACGGCATTATGCCCCAGACCATCGAGGCAATCAGCCACGCCAAGGCTGCGGAGATCCCCATCATCGTTGCCATCAATAAGATGGATAAACCCGCTGCGAACCCCGATCGGGTTATGCAGGAGCTGACCGAGCACGAACTGGTGCCCGAGGCTTGGGGCGGTGATACCATCTGTGTACCCGTTTCCGCTTTGAAACACGATAATATCGATACCCTTCTGGAAATGGTATTGCTGGTCGCTGAAATGCGTGACCTGAAGGCAAATCCCAACCGTCTGGCAAAGGGTACCGTTGTGGAAGCCAAGCTGGATAAGGGTCGCGGTGCCGTGGCAACCGTTCTGGTGCAGAACGGTACTTTGAATATGGGCGATATCATCATTGCAGGTACTTCGGTAGGTAAGATCCGTGCAATGACCGATGATAAGGGCAGAAAGATCAAGACCGCCGGTCCTTCCACTCCTGTGGAGATCATTGGTCTTGCAGAAGTGCCCCAGGCAGGCGATAACTTCTTCGTGGTTGAAGACGAGCGTCTTGCCCGTGAACTGGCAGATCAGCGTAAGAACGATCAGAAGCTGGCAGCCCAGAATCAGTATAAGGTCTCTCTGGACGATCTCTTCTCCCGTATCCAGGAAGGCAATATGAAGGATCTGAACATCATCGTTAAGGCCGACGTGCAGGGTTCTGCCGAGGCGGTCAAGGCTTCTCTGGAGAAGCTGACCAACGAGGAGGTTCGTGTCCGCGTCATTCATAACGGCGTAGGCGGCATCAATGAAAGCGATGTTATGCTGGCAGAGGCTTCCGGAGCCATCATCGTCGGCTTTAATATCCGTCCCGATGCCAATGCCAAGGCATCCGCCGAGAAGGCAAATGTAGATATCCGCTTGTATCGCGTCATCTATGACTGCATCGAGGAGATCGAGGCAGCGATGAAGGGTATGCTGGCTCCCAAGTACAAGGAAGTTGTCCTGGGTACTGCGGAGGTCCGCCAGACCATCCGTGTTTCCGGCGTCGGTACGGTTGCAGGTTGCTATGTCAAGAGCGGTAAGATGGTGCGTAATGCGTCCATCCGTCTGATTCGTGATAATATCGTCATCTTCGAGGGTGCACTTGCCTCCTTGAAGCGGTTTAAGGACGATGCCAAGGAAGTTTTGGAGAACTTTGAATGCGGTCTGACCATTGAGAACTATAACGACCTGAAGGAAGGCGATATGGTCGAGGCCTATGAAATGCAGGAGATTAAGGAATAATGTCTCATCGTATTGCACGTGTAAACGAAGAGATCCGCAAGGAGCTTGCGAGGATTCTTCCCACTGTGAAGGATCCTCGGGTCCCCTCGCTGATCTCCATAACAGCGGTGGAAACCACCGGTGATTTAAAAGAATGTAAGGTCTTTGTCTCTGCGCTGATGGGCGACGAGGCCGAGATGCTCCGCGGTCTGAAATCCTCGGGCAACTATATTCGGGGTGCGCTGGCTCGCAATCTCAAGCTGCGCTATACCCCCGAGTTGAGCTTCCACGCAGATCCGTCCATTAAGTACGGTATGCATATCAATCAGAAGCTTCACGAGCTGGGGCTGGACGGCACCGGTGAGGAAAACGACGATGAGCAGGAATAATTCTCTCATCGAAATAGCAGATTTTTTGAAGGGTCAGCAGCAACTGACCCTCCTTTGCCATACCCGTCCGGACGGTGATACCTTGGGCTGTGCCTTTGGTTTGAAGGCGGTTCTGGAGGAGCTGGGCAAGGAAGTGGTGGTGCTCTGTACGGATCCCGTATCCCCGCGCTATCGCTTTGTCAGCGACGGGGCGGAGCTGCTGAAGAGTCAGCCCAAGGGCGCAATTGTTTGCATTGATATGGCGTCCCCCGAAATGGCGGGCGACTATAAGGAGCTGGCACTGCAGGCAGATGTAGTTATCGACCATCATCCCACCAACCCGCTTTACGGCAAACTCAACTATGTGGATGCAGAAGCTGCGGCTACAGGGGAGATTATGGTAGAGCTGGCAAAGCTGCTCGGTGCCTTGCCCCAAAAGGCAGCGGTGTATTTTTACACCGCAATTTCCACCGATACCGGCTGCTTCAAGTACGGAAATACCACCGCCCGTACCCATCGTGCGGCAGCGGAGCTGGCGGAGTGCGGCTTTGATCTGGCGGCTACGAATAAGTGGTTATTTCAGACCAAGCGAAAAGCAGAATTTGAGCTCAATCGCCTTGCAATGGAGACCATCCGTTATTTTGCGGGAGGAAAACTGGTTTCGATGCTGATCTCCCGTCGAATGATGGAGGAGGCGGATGCGGGAGCGGACGAGCTGGAGGTGATCTCCTCTCTGCCCATTCAGATCGAAGGGGTGGTGGCTGCAGCCACCTTTAAGGAGCTGGAGGAGGGTGGTTATAAAGTGTCCTTGCGGACCAATGGAGCCATCCACGGCGGCGAGGTCTGCGCGCTCTTTGGGGGCGGCGGTCATCGTCAGGCATCGGGCTGTACGATGCACGGCGAGTATGCAGAGGTAGAGGAGCAGATGATCCGTGCACTGGAAAAGGCATTGGAGCAAGCAGAATGAACGGATTGTTTTTAGTAGATAAACCGCAGGATATGACCTCCTTCGGCGTGGTGGCGCGTCTGCGCCGTCTAACGGGGGAGAAATGCGGACATAGCGGTACTTTAGATCCCCTCGCCACCGGGCTTCTCCCTGTGATGGTGGGGAAGTCCACCAAGCTTTGCGAGCTTTTCACCGCAGGCAGAAAGGGCTATATCGGCACGCTGCGTTTTGGTGTTTGCACCGATACGGGTGATATCAGCGGTACTGTGTTGGGGGAGCAGGAGGGGATGCCCTCCGAGGAAGAGTTTCTGGCAGTTTTGCCGCAGTTTACGGGTGCCATTGAGCAGCGTCCGCCTGCCTATTCCGCCATCAAGGTCAACGGCGTCCCGCTCTATAAGCTTGCGCGGGCAGGTAAGGAGGTGGAGGTTCCGCCTCGTACGGTGGAGATCCACCGCCTGGAGCTGATCTCCTATGACGCTGAAAATCGAGAGGCAGTGCTGGAGATCGATTGCTCCAAGGGTACTTATATCCGCAGTCTTTTTATGGATATTGCGGAAGCGTTGGGCAACCTCGGTACGATGTCTGCCCTGCGGCGCACAAAATCCGGTCGCTTTTCCATTGAGGATGCCATTCCTCTGGAGGAATTGATGGCGATGCTGGAGCAAGGGGACAGCGGTAGGCTGATCACCCCCGCCGAGGCACTGGATTTTCTGCCGCGCTTTGAGCCGCAGGATTTTTTTGCAACCTTAATGAGAAACGGCTGTGAGATCGCCGTCAGGAAAATGAAGAATGTCCCCGCAGGGCTCTGCACCGTCTATCGGTACGAGGAGCTGATCGGGCTGGGGCATCAATTTGAAAAGGATGGAGAGACCTTATTCAAGGTCATTACGCATTTATGGGAATAAA
>JAZQAQ010000159.1:0-7780 GCA_045545255.1 Eubacteriales bacterium
GCCTGTTCACGGTTTGCATCATACGTTTCGCCGTCATAATAACAGTTTTTGAGAATGGCTCCGTAATCGCATTTCCAATCACGGTCGGTCTCAAGCGTTATGCGTCTGCCGTCGGTATACACAAGCGTTAACCGCAGCGCAAGACAAGGGTCACCGTACCATACCGCACGCCAGCCCCAATACTTTTTAGAGGTGGAATATCTTCCGCTGCCAAGCTCAACGCCTATTGCATTGATGCCGCCGATAAGCATATCGGTCACATCATACTCATCGTACAAAACGCGTTTACGATAAGCGGTCTCAAGGGGAGTAAGTACATAATTTCCTACTTTTTCACCGTTGATATAGAGCTGATAAAACCCAAGCCCGCAGACGGACAGAATGGCGCTTTGGAGTGTACCGTTTACCTGAAGTTCTTTTCGGAACAGAATGCTTCTTTTTTCCGGCGTAATACGTTTTACGGCATCATCGTGAAGCTTCTGATACCCTTCGCCGTTATATCCCCATTCAAGTCGCGGTGTATCGGTTCTACCGATCCATTTGATTTTATCCATTCGTGTACTCCTTGTAATTTTGAATTAAAATCAACTGTATGTTAACCGTTCCTTTTTATGGCATTTTCCATCCATTTCATTGCAAAAGCCTCGTGCCCTTTTTCACTGAGATGAATGCCGTCCTTTTCATAATAAAGATCGGGGTTTTCCGAAAGCCATCCGTTCGTATAGAGCGGAATATCATATTCAAGAGATATTTCCTTTAAAACGCCGTTATAGTCTGAAATATTCTCGTTTGTCTGATATTTTTCTTTGCCGTCGTAATGCTTTTCAAACCAACGCTCATAAATCGGAGTGATTTCAAACAGCAAAACGGTGGCACCTGCCTCTTTTGCCCAACGGACAAAGGCAGACACGTTTCGTTTGTATTCCGAGATACTGATGCTGGGTAACCGCTCTTCGCCTGTGAGCAAGGCATCGTTGCCGCCGATCATAAGGGATACGATCTCCGGCTTGAAGCTCGTGATGTACCGTTTGACCTTATTAAGCAGCATAGCAGAAATCGTTCCCGACACGGCAAGGTTGCAGGGATTCAGTTCACCTGCCAACGTTACGGTCGCACGGTATCCCAGATTATCCCTTGTGATGGAATCTCCTATAAACATCGTTTTACAGCCGTTAAGCTTTAAAACATCATCCTTGAACTTTTCTTTTAATAACGTTCCTCTGTAATGATGGACCGATTTTAATCTATCAATTATTTTTTGCACTTCTGCCGGGCTGTCGTTTGTGGCACTTGATAAGATATCTACATCACGGAGATTCGGAACGGTAATATCATATCCGCTGTTAAATCTTATGAAAAATTCCGACACGATCCTATTCCTCCGTGAACATACTTCTTACAAGCTCTATGGCAAATAGTTTATTCATCTCGCGGGTGGGATGGTTGATCTTATTGGCTAAAAGCTCGGTGGTATTGACGCCGCTTTCGTACAGCTTTTTCCAGATGGCATAGCAATCGCAAACGGGGATGCTCATTTTTTTGCAAAGCTCTTTTGCCGCTGTAAGGTGCGCCTCAAGGACGCCGCGATTCTGAAAGTCTGAGCATTCTTCGGCTATGGAGACAAGACGCGGATCGGTCAGATGGGGGCTGATCACGGTATTCATCATATTAGGGGTCATAAAGAGGGTCTCAATGCCTGCAGCCTGCAGCTTTTTGAAAATCCCCTCCAGCGCTTCAACGTAGATCTTGATATTTTCGGATTCTATCTTGCTGTACCTGCCCTTGCAATCGTTTAGACCAAAGCAAACCACCGTAAAATCAGGGGAATGGCGTATCACATCTCGCTCCAAGCGTTCGAGACCCTTTACCGCTTTACCGCCCGCCATACCTGCATTGATAATATTGATAGGGACAGTGGGGAAGAGAGTGTTTAGAATTTTTAATACACTCATTTCATAAGAGTTTTGCTGGTCGCAAACGGTGGAAATGCCGCCGTTATTGTTGCCGTAGATCTCAAAGCAGCCCTGCGTTACGCTGTCTCCTAAAAATGCAATGGTTATACTTTGAAGATTTTTGACAGTATTTGCGATTTTTTGAATGATTTTCATTGTCGCTTACCCCCATCTTTCTTGATTCTTATTTAAACATAAAGCAATTTAAATTATAAATCAATAAGCGCGAATTATAAATATCTTAAACAAGGCAAAAGGATGTCTGAATGTGACATATTTTATGATATTATTGACAAGCAATTCTGTGAATTCTATAATTAAAATATGAACGTTCAGAATATACTGCTTGCAAACGAATCCTATACCCATTCACATTGGTACTACAAGAATATAAACATAGAGTTTTCAAGGCTTTATTACGTGATTGACGGGGACGCCTATTATGAGGAGATGGGCAAACAAGTAAGATTGAAAAAGAATCATCTTTATCTTACCCCGGTCAAGAAAAATTTCAGCCTGTATGAAAACCCGAGTGACAAACTGCTGCATACCTATGCCCACATCGTCACAATTCCTGCGATAACAAGCTTTGCAGAGATTGAGGTGGTGGAGGGGACTCCTCTTGCAGACGGCATCGCTCTATGGCGTAAATACATTCATTCCGACGATAAAAAACTGATTCTTGATACCGTTCAGTTTGTTATTTCCTGTATTGAGAACGCTCTGAATCAGGAGGCGTCTGTACCGTTACGGATACGCAATTACATTGACAGTATTACTGACTATAATTTCAGTATGGAGCGGTTGAGCAGCGAAATGGGATACTGCCGTGAATATTTGACCCGTCAGTTTCGTATGACCTATTCTCTGACGCCGATGCAGTATTTTAACCAAAGCAAAATGAACGCCTCGTTGGAAAGGCTTTTAAACGGTGCGCAGATAAAAGAAGTGGCAGAAGAACTGAATTATTCCTCCGCTTACGCGTTCAGCAAGGCGTTCAAAAATCATTTTGGGTTATCGCCTAAAAAGTATCTTGATACGCTGAAAGGAAAATAATTGAGGTGAATGTTTTGGGACATATCTTTACCGGAAAATGGATCACGGATCAAGAATTTTATCAATTGAAGCCGCGGAACGTCTTTCATAAACAATTGGAACCGATGGATCTGCCTTGCGAGGAACACAGAAACCGTCATATTTTATTTCGTAAGAGGTTTACTTGGGATGGAGGCGGGAAGGATGCCCGCATCTATATTTCCGCCGACGATTACTATAAGCTGTATATCAACGGCGAGTTTGTGGCGCAGGGGCCGGCACCCTCCTATCATTTTCGGCAGAATTATAATGTCCTCGATGTGAGCGGTTACCTTCGCGCGGGGGAGAATACCATTGCAGTACATACCCTTTATCAAGGCTTGATCAATCGGGTCTGGCAGAGCGGAGATCAGCGTCACGGTTTGATTTTGGATCTGATGATCGACGGTCGGGTGGTTTTGGCAACCGACGAGAGCTTTAAGACGCACCCTCACTCTGCCTTTACGGAAATGGGCGTTACCGGTAAGCATCAGACACAGTTTTTGGAGCGGTATGATTCCGGTGCCGCCCAGGTGGGGTTTGAGCGATGTGATTATGATGATTCCGACTGGGAAAACGCTCGCATCAGCCAATACGACGATCATACCTTGATGGAGCAAAAAAGCAAAATGCTGGAATTTGAGCGCATCCTACCGATGGAGACCAAGAAAGAAGCGGGGCGCATCTTCTATGATTTTGGTGCTAATTACGTGGGCTATCTTTTCGTGAGAGCGGCGGGAAAGCGGGGAGATGTGATCACCGTTCGTTGCGGGCAGGAGTTGAATGAGGACGGCAGTCTGCGCTATGATCTGCGATGCAACTGCATCTATGACGAGGAATGGGTCCTCTCTGACGGAGTTTGCACGCTGGATCAGTTTGATTATAAGTCTTTTCGCTATGCGGAGCTGGTCATCCCCGATGGAGTAATGGTTCTTGAGACGTTTTTCAACGTAAGGCATTATCCCTTTACACTGAAAGCGCGTCTGAACCCGAATTTTGATCGGGATGAGCTTCGAAAAATCTGGGAGCTTTGCGTCCGTACCCAGCAATACGGTGTACAAGAGGTCATTCAGGACTGTATGGATCGGGAAAAAGGTTTTTATCTCGGAGATGGTTGCTATACGGCGTTGACCAATATGATCCTGACCGGTGACGATTCGATGGTGAGAAAGCTTATCGACGATGCTTTTTGCAGCGATTTTATTACCGATACCTTGGTCACTTGTATGGACTGCTCTTATATGCAGGAGATCGCGGAATATCCCTTGATCCTTATATATTTGGTGCGGTGGCATTTTAATCTGACGGGGGATCGGGAATATCTCCTGCAAAACTACGGGAAGGTCTTGAAATTGCTGGATGCATATCGGAGCCGGTATGAGAAGAACGGACTTTTACGGGATCTGGATAAATGGTGCGTTGTGGACTGGCCGGAGAACTTTCGGCACGGCTATGACGTGGATATTACCCAACGGCAGATCTGTCACACGGCGCACATTTCAATCAACGCCTATTACCTTGCCGCGATCCGCACGGCAAACGAAATGGCGGCTGTATTGGAGTTGCCTCCATATCGGGACGAAACGCCGCTGACGGGGGCGTTTTACACCACCTTTTACGATGCGGAAAAGCATTTATTTCGGGACGGGGAGAATACTGCTCACATCAGCTTGGTGGGGAACTGCTTCGTCTATGGTCTTGATCTTTGCAAAGACGATACCTTCAAGCGGAATTTTCTTTCCCTTTATGAGCAAAACGGGATCCATTCTCTTTCTTTTTTCTGCACCTTTATGATGTTGATCGGATTCATCGAAAATGATCGATACGATCTGCTGCGGGAGGCACTCTTGGATGATGGGGCTTGGAGGCGGATCCTCCGCGAAGGCGGAACAACGACCTTTGAGAGCTGGGGGAAGGATACCAAGTGGAATACCTCTCTTTTCCATCTGACGATGTCTTTTGCCGCAATCTTTATGGCAGACATTGATTTGAAAAAGTTATTTTGCGGCACAGATCGCTGAATTTGCAGAAAAGCGCTTGATGAAACAGGCGCTTTTTTTGCATTATGGGGCATTTTTTGTTTCTTCGCTTGCTTAATCAAAAAAATCGAATTATAATGAATATGAAAATAATGGGAGTGTAGGACTTCCTTAAAATTCAAAGGAGAAGGATTATGAAAGCGATTACCAATGGTAAGATCATTCTGAAGGATCGGGTGATCGAGGGTTATGCGCTCTTGATCTCGGATGTGATCGAGGGGATTTTGCCCGCGGATAAAATTCCTGCCGATGCACAGATCATCGATGCCAAGGGCGGCTACATTGCTCCCGGTCTGATCGATCTGCATATTCACGGATATCTCGGAAAGGATGTCTGCGATGGGGAAGAGGAATCCATCCGCACCATTTCCAAGGGCTTACTCGCCAACGGTGTGACCGGTTATTTGCCTACGACGATGACGGTGGATATGAAGGTGATCCGCAAAGCGTTGGAGGTCTGCCGCAGCTTGCAGGAAGAAAGCAAGGATTGGGACGGCAGCGTGATTCTGGGCTGCCACGCAGAAGGTCCCTTTATCAGCGAGAGCAAGAAGGGTGCGCAAGATGCTAAATATATTCTGAAGCCCGATGCAAAATTTGTGAAGGAATATGCCGATATCATCCGTATCATCACCTTGGCACCGGAGACCGATACCGAGGACTTCGCCGCCATTCGTGAGATCTGCCGCGATACCGATGTGGTCGTTTCTATGGGTCATACCTCTGCCGATTATGAGACGGCGATGGAGGGAACAAAAGCGGGCGTTGCCCACGCAACCCATCTCTTTAACGCGATGACGCCTTTGGCGCACCGTGCTCCCGGCGTTGTGGGCGCTGCGCTTAATTCCGACGTGAGCTGTGAAGTGATCGTGGATACCTTCCACGTGGATAAATGCTTCTACGATCTCCTCTGGAAGATCAAGGGACGCAAGCTTTGCTTTATCACCGACTGTCTGCCTGCGGGCGGTCTGCCCTACGGCGAATATACCTTGGGCGGTGCCAAGATCATCTATCGTGATATCGTCTGCAGACTGGAGGACGGTACGGTGGCAGGCAGTGTCCTGCATCTGAACCACGGTGTATGGAATGTTTATAAAAACTCCAATATTCCTCTTCACGAATGTGTGAACGGTGCAACCCTCAATCCCGCAACCACTCTGGGAATTCAGGATCGCAAGGGTTCTATCGAGGTGGGTAAGGATGCGGATATCATTGTGACCGATGAGAATTTTGAGATTCAGAAGACTATTATTAAAGGAGAAATCAAATATGAAGCTTAAAGTAAATGCAAAATTAGATCCTCAATTTCAGCCTCTTTCCGTCATCTGCCGCGATATGCGGGAGGCGACCCGCGAGGACGGTCAGGATGTTATTATTGCTATAGAGAGAAACAAGGGCTATACCACTACTTATAAGACCCGTATTTTCCGCGACGGAACCGGTCACGATGAAGAGAATTTCCGCTTCATCGAGCGGTTGGCCAAGTCTCTGCTCTGGGTGGCGGGCGGTTACAAGATCGTCATCGCAGGCAGCCCCGTTGTGGGTGAGAAGATCAAAGAGGCCTATACGGTGGGCGGTCTTCGTGAGTTCGACGTGAAGTTTATGGAGCGGGTATATGAGCAGCCCTTCTGCGTGGAGGTGTGCGCTTTTGAGGATGCTCCCAAGGATAAGTCCGCTGCCGCTCCCATCGGTCGCCATCTGGACGGTTGCCGCATCGGCTTTGATGCCGGCGGAAGTGACCGCAAGGTCAGCGCTGTGATCGACGGCGAGAGCGTTTATTCCGAAGAAGTGGTCTGGTTCCCCAAGACCAATACCGATCCCGACTATCATTATCAGGGGATTCTCGAGGCGATGAAGACTGCTGCTTCCCATATGCCGCGGGTGGATGCCATCGGTGTCTCCAGTGCAGGCGTCTATGTGGATAACCGCATTATGGTGGCTTCTCTCTTTCTGAAGGTCAGCGATGAGGACTTCGAAAAGAAGGTTAAGAATATGTACATCGATGTGGCCAAGGAGATCGGGGAGAATATTCCCATCGAAGTGGCCAATGACGGAGACGTTACTGCTCTTGCCGGTGCGATGGATCTCAACGACGATTCCGTATTGGGTGTGGCAATGGGCACCTCTGAAGCGGGTGGCTATGTGGATCCCGAGGGCAATATCACCGGCTGGCTGAATGAGTTGGCTTTCGTACCTGTGGATTACTGCAAGGATGCGATGGTGGACGAGTGGTCCGGCGACTATGGCTGCGGTGTGAAATACTTCTCCCAGGATGGCGTCATTAAACTGGCTCCCTTTGCGGGAATCGAGCTGGATGAGAATCTTTCTCCCGCAGAGAAGCTGAAGGTGGTACAGGGCTTGATGAAGGACGGCGACGAGCGCGCTGCCGCCATCTACGATACCATCGGCGCATACTTCGGTTATGCCATTGCATACTATACCGAGTTCTACGATATCAAGCACGTATTGATTATGGGCCGTGTTACCTCCGGTGAGGGCGGCGTCATTCTGCTGGAGCGTGCGCAGGAAGTTCTGGACAAGGAATTCCCCGAGCTTGCAAAGAAGATTCAGTTGCATATTCCGGATGAGAATTCCCGTCGTGTGGGTCAGTCTGTGGCGGCTGCAAGCTTACCGAAATTGAAATAAAATTGAACACACCTGCTTTGGCGGCGCACCCCCAAAGCAGGTGTTTTTTACTTTAAATAACCCAAATCCGAT
>JAZQAQ010000160.1:0-24370 GCA_045545255.1 Eubacteriales bacterium
ATAAATTATCTATTTGTCAATATTATAGTTTATTTTATAAAACTATTGTCATTTCTCTGATTTTTTGATATAATCTTTTAAATGTTTTTTGGAGGTTTTAAATGAAAAAGAAAACCGCACTTTTGATCATCATATCAGTCGCCTTGGTTCTTATTGCCCTCTCTTGTGTCGTATTGATTCCAAAGGTTAAAAATTATCTGCCGTACTATTACGATAAAAATGGCAAAAACCAAGAAGACAAGCCCTATACGTTAACTATTGAAAAAACGGATTTTGAAAATGAAGTCGCTGCCGAGCTCGCAAAAAACGGCGTGATCTGTTCATCGGTTCGCTTTTTAAACTATATCAAGAAAAACTATCCCGATTTCGTATGGTATAACGGCATCTATTACTTAAATGCCAATATGTCTTATAAAGAAATGTGCGAAGCCTTAATGGAGCCGGATGTCAAATTGGATTATGTCAAATTTGTTGTCCCGGAGGGAAAGGGCATCCGTGATATAGCCGCCATTGTTGAAAAAAGCGGACTTTGTACTGCGGATGATTTTTTAGCCGCGGCCGATAGCTATGATTATGAATATCCGTTCATCGATGAGCTAAAAAAGCGTGATCAAAGCTTGATTGGCTATAAGCTGGAGGGCTATCTCTTTCCGGCTACGTATGAATTTCGTGCCGATACCGTAACCCCTCATCAAATTGTAGACAAAATGCTTCGTACTTTTACGGAATACGTTACGAAAGATATGATCGACCAAGCTCAAAAAATGGGCTTAACCCTTAATGAATTTATTTCTTTTGGCTCGGTAGTGCAGGCCGAGGCTTTCAGTAAGGAATCGATGGCAAGCGTCGCCTCCGTATTCTGGAATCGTTTAAACTCCAATGATATGCGTCGTTTGCAATCCGATCCCACGACGAAGTACGCAAAATCCTTGAAGGATCTGCCTGCCTACTCCTCCGAAATGAAGGATGCATACAATACCTATAGTTGTATCGGTCTGCCGATCGGACCCACCAATTGTCCCGGTATTGATGTTTTGAATGCAGTATTGAATCCCGAAGAAACAGACTATTTCTATTTTGTCACTGATAAAAACGGTGCATTCTATTTCAATAAAACCCTCGCGCAACACAATCAAATAATTCGCTCCCTCAAAAATCAGGGGTTGTGGGCATAAAAATGATTCATATCATACAACAATCTTGTCTTGAAAAAATCAAAATTAATGCGCGTCATTTTAAGGAGCCATACCTTTCTGCAAGTGCAATGACAGGAGAGGATTTTGCGTTTCAAATCGCATTGTTCAGCGACGCAGAGCGCGGAGAGACCGTATCCTTCTGCGTTGAATGTCAGACCGAACTCAAGCTTTATGAGGTGAAGCAGGTTCCTGTAGATTGGCCCCATTATGCCGATGATCCGTATAAGAATTATTTATGTGATACCCAGTGCCTTTTGCCGGATGCATTAGTTCCCATCAACCGTCGAAAAACAATGAAGATCGGCAAAAATGTAACGGTACTTTGGGTGCAGGTAGCTGCGGATTTTCCCGGCGATTATGAAATCAATTTCTTATTCGATACTGATAACGGAGAAATCACCAGCAGATTTGTGCTGCACGTAATAGGCTACAGAATGGCGGAGCAGCGTATTGAGCATTGTGAATATATTGACCCTGCCGCTATTTCAGCTGCATACGGCAAGCCAATGTTTACCGATAAACATTGGGAGCTGCTTGAGTCGTATTTCGAAATTGCAGGAAAGCACAGCGTTAATAATCTATTGACCCCGATTTATCCGCCCGTGTACGGCGATCATTTAATTGGCAACGAATCGGTTCAACTGGTCAAAATTATCGAAACAAACAAAGGCTATGAATTTAATTATGATCTTTTGGATTGCTGGGTAATGTTTGCAAAGCGGCACAAGATTAAAAAACTCACTTTTCCGCCGCTTGTCCCTTCTTTAGAAACATTGCGTTGTCCAAGATTTATGGTCACGCGTAACAGGCGCGAAGAATTGCTTTTCGGTAATGAAACCAATATCTTATCCCTTGAGTATTTTCGTTTCATCCGTAAATACATTCGTGCTTTAATGCAGCATATGAAAGAGATCGACGCAGAATATATGATGTGCTTCGAAATCGCACACCGTCCCACGGTACAATATGCAGAAAACTATTCTCGATGTCGCGCAATATTCAGCGACATAATTAAAAAACATCAAATTGCAGACGTTGATGTTACGTTAGATTTTCAGCAGTTGAATATTGGTTCTGCACCGTTTTTCTCTCTCGAGAACCTTAAAGATACATTTGACATCAGTATGGACCGATATGCCTGCACCGATGTTTACTCTGCTGATACAATATCAAATTTCTTGATAGCATCCCCGTCGATCAGACTTCGCGGAATCGGTGTTCTCGCATATTATTACCATATCACATCATTTCTTAATCTATGGTTCAATTGCTCTTTTACCCCGAACGGCGATCGTACTGATGTATTTTTAAATACTTCAAATGAAAATGCATTTCCGTCCGGAAGCGGCTATCTCGTCTATCCCGGATTAAACGGCCCCATTCCTTCCATACGGCTCAAATTGCTGCATTATGCATTTCAGGATATTCGCGCACTATCGGGTATGATACGCTATATCCCATACGAGAGAATACAAGCACGAGTCAAAAAACTGCTTGGATCCGAACTTGATAAAATTCCGGATAATCCCGAGAAATTCCTCGCAATCCGCGAAGAAATTTATAATTTGATTGATAAAAAATAAGCAAATTTAAAAGAGAGGTTTTAAAATGAAACTGGGTATCGTTGGTCTTCCTAATGTGGGAAAAAGTACATTATTTAACGCAATCACGAACGCAAAGGCACAATCTGCAAACTATCCGTTTTGTACGATAGATCCCAATGTCGGCGTGGTTTGTGTGCCCGATAAACGGCTTGATGTTCTTGCCGAGATGAACAATTCCAAAAAGGTCGTACCTGCCGTCATTGAGTTTGTGGACATTGCAGGCTTAGTAAAAGGTGCATCAAAAGGGGAGGGACTCGGCAATAAATTTCTCGGCAACATTCGCGAAGTCGATGCGATCGTTCACGTTGTACGCTGCTTTTCTGACGATAATATCGTTCACGTGGACGGATCTGTCGATCCCATTCGCGATATAGACACCATCAACCTTGAATTGATCTTCTCCGATCTTGAGCTGGTCGAAAAGCTCCGCGATCGTGCGGCAAAACTTGCCAAAGGCGATAAAAAGCACTTGGCAGAAGTTGCTCTTTTTGATAAGCTCAAGGAAACACTTGAGGCAGAGAAATTCGTTAATACGATCGATTTCACAGAGGACGAGTTGGAAATTATGAAGACGGTCTCACTTTTGACCGATAAGCCCGTCATCTATGCCGCCAATGTATGCGAAGAGGACTTTAAAAACGGCAAGCTCAGCAACGAATACATTACTGCCGTCCAAGATCGAGCATCCCACGAAAATGCCGAAGTACTCGTTATTTGCGCTCGGCTGGAAGAGGAGATCAGCGAACTCAGTGAGGAAGAAAAGGAACTCTTTTTAGCAGAACTCGGCTTTGAGCATAGTGGATTAGATCGGATGATATCCACCTGCTACAGCCTTTTAGGGCTGATCAGCTACATCACCAGCGGTGAGATGGAAACAAAGGCCTGGACCATTACAAACGGCACCAAAGCACCGCAAGCAGCAGGTAAGATCCATACCGATTTTGAACGTGGATTTATCCGCGCCGAAATTGTATCCTATGACGATCTTGTTGAATGCGGTTCAATGGTGGCTGCGAAGGAAAAAGGATTGGTTCGCAGCGAAGGCAAAGAATACGTGATGAAAGACGGCGACGTCGTGCTCTTCAGATTCAATGTTTAAAATAAATCAGCGGCCCTAAAAAGGACCGCTGATTTATTTTACAATGCATAATATCCCCAAAGTAACCGCTATCGCAAACATTGTGAAAAAACCAATTCTCCACCAATTACGTGCAGAAGCAGATTTTTTTGCTTTTATATGACTGTTCATCATTTTTTCGCACTCACGCACAACATCTTGATAAGGGATCTTTCCGCCGGAGCGAAGTATAAAAATGGCCTGCTCAAAAATGTCGCTGTCCGTGTTGTTTAGCAGAATGATCTGCTTACCGACGCCTTTTATCATACCAACACCTCTTGGTTAGTATTTTGATTTTCGAAAATGTTATTCCGTTTTTTTATAAAATTTACAGACCATAATCGTTATATCATCGCAGGTGCATGGATCACATTCCTCGGCGATGGTACGAAGAATATTTTTTGAATAGGTACGCACATCGTCGTCTCTGCAACGAATCAGGGTTTCACCAATTCTATCACCCAAAAGGGATAATCCGTCGGACGCCAAGATCAAATAATCCCGATCCTCAAATTTTATACCAAGATGATAAAGTCGATCATTTTCGCTTAAACCGAGGGGCATCCCGCCGCCTTTTACCACATTTAGCTGCTCACCTTGCAGATGATAACTGTCAAATGCTCCCGCTTTGTAAAACTCGGCCACACCGGCACAAAGATCAATCGCGCAAATATCAATCGTCGTAAAATAATTATCCTGTCGGAACCGCGCGGCAGATCTGTATATGTTTAATGCATTCGAAATCGAAAGACCTCCCGTTATCAAGTGACGGACCGTTCTGATCAGAAGTTCACTTTGAGCAGACGCTTCCTTGCCGCTTCCCATACCGTCTGCAAGGATTAGATAGTATTTACCCTTACCGCCGGAAAAGCCCAATGCAGTATCCCCGCTGATCTGTTCTCCGCTTTTCGTCTTACACAATGCCGCGCAAGAAATGCTGAAACAATCGCTTTCTCTTAAATATGCAGTATATCCGTTCTCATTTTCAAGAATCCTCAACGAAAATTTATTTTCAAAGTACGGTCCAACCACTTCGCTAATGATTTTTTTATATAATACATCTCCTTTTGATACAAATTGAATGTCGCAACGCTTGCAATCTTTTTCGTCAATAATGAAATTAATGTCTTTGACCGCTAATCTTCTCTTTTCAAGATCCGCCTTGATTTGACACTCTTCGTCGCTCATAAAGCGCACCGTTTGTGCTGACGCATTTATCTTACGCTCAATTTTTCTCGACAAACGATCCAATTGCACGATCAAATCATCAAATTCTTCAGAACTTCGGGAGACCAACTGCTTTTCAACAATTTCCGCCATCGTGTTTGGCTTTATACAAAAGCCCAGCACATCCTCAACATTTCCGAGTCTTTCCGTTTGATAAAACTGTTCTGACAGCACATCCAAAGCTTCCGATAGCTCCAAAAGGTTTTTTTCATAGCAAGATTTAAATTTCGGACATATAATTCGGCATTCTTCTTTGCAACATTCCACCAATTTTTTCTCTTCTTTATCTTTTACGATTGACTTTTTATCATTTTTTATTGTGATGTATGAAGAGAGAAAAGTCCGCAGTCTTTTCTTTGGGATAATTAAAACTGCAGTATACGCAACCATCGGCTCGGCAAAATACCAAAAATCCCAAGGAAATTTTCCGAAAAAGAAAAGCACAACATTATATGCCAGTAAAAACAAAGTCATTGAAAAACGTTCTGAAAATGATGAAAAGACGCATCCTGCAAGAGTGCCGACGATCATTGCCGTAAAAATCGCATCTCCGCCGTCTGCAATCGCTGCCATAATAATTCCCAAGCAAGATCCCAATACAGCGGTATGGCTTGTTTTCAGGCAGCATAACGCCAAAAGAAGTAAGGCTATAGCAACAATACGCGCAACACTCAGGTTTAAAATATTGACATTATGTAACGAAATAAGTATCAAAACGAGCGTTATGATTACCGCGATCAGTTCTCTGGATGTCAGATAGCAGCAATTACGAAAGGCTTTGGCTGCATATGACACAAAGAAGATACAGCAACACACCAACACACTCTCTGCAGTTAGAATTAAGACATTAAATAGATTTATTCGATCAACAAGAAGGAAGAGAAATCCGGCAGTAAAACAGCAGGCGGCAGAAAGTACAGCAGTGTCATTTTTAATAATGCGTATTGATTTATTAAAAACCATATACACAACATAGATCATCGTCAATGCTGTAATATACTTAAACACCGAAAGATCAAACGGCGAAGTTAATACACCGAGAGCACACCCGAGATAACAAAAGGTTGGAATTAACCCGATTTGCGGGCTTACAGACAATAGAATCAATGAAAAAGGGGAGAAGTTTTCAAACAATTCACATTTAGCGGTTAAAAAACCGATCGCAACCGACAAAATAATGCGCAAAGTGTAATAAAATCCCGATGTAATCGCATTTTGAAAGCGATCCAACTGATGTTGTACCTTAACCATAATTTGCTCCTTTAAACGTCATTTTCTCTCATTATAGCGATTAGGTTATCGGCATTTTGTCGTATTTTGAGCAGTGATCAAAATAATTTTCAAAAAAGTCATAGATATTTTAGCAATCATAAGTTATAATAGATTTACTAATTTTAAGGACGCAATAAATGGATATTCAATCTTCTAATTTGAAAACGATCGTTAAACCTCTGCTGGCTTGGTATGAGGCAAATAAAAGAGACTTACCCTGGAGGCACAATCCGACCCCTTATCGGGTTTGGATTTCAGAAATTATGTTGCAGCAGACCAGGGTAGATCCGGTCATCCCGTATTATCTCCGTTTTATGGAGGCGGTCCCCGATGTAGAGACCCTGGCAAAACTGCCGGAAGACCAACTGATGAAGCTTTGGGAAGGGCTTGGATACTATAGCAGAGCGCGAAATCTCCAGAAAGCAGCAAAAGAGGTTGTAAAGCAAAATCACTTTCCATCAAACTTCGAGGCTTGGCGTGCTTTACCGGGGATCGGGGAGTATACGGCAGGTGCAATTTGCTCAATAGCATTAGGGTTGCCGACTCCGGCGGTTGACGGTAACGTACTGCGCGTCATTTCAAGAGTCCTCGGTTCTTATGAAGACATCGCATCCCCGGCAGTCAAAAAACTCTTTACCGAAGCATTGAGAGAAGTATATCCAAAAGAAAGTACCTCATCCTTTACGCAAGGACTTATGGAATTGGGCGCCATCGTTTGTCTGCCAAACGGTGAACCGCTTTGCAGCAAATGTCCGCTGCAAAAGCTTTGCATTGCACACCGCAATAATCTGACCGATTCCATTCCGGTGAAGGCTGCAAAAAAGAAGCGCAGAATTGAGGAGAGAACAGTCTTACTTCTTCGTTATCGTGATAAAGTCGCATTGAACCGACGCTCCGATAAGGGACTCTTGGCAAATCTATGGGAATTCCCCAATGTTCCCGCTCATTTAACTGACGAAGTAATTTCTGATACATTTAACCCGCTCAGTTTTAAAGCGTTACCGTCTTCCACCCATATTTTTACGCATATTGAATGGCAGATGATAGGCTATGAAATTTGGGTCTCCGATTGCGACGAGCGATACGAATGGGCAACGATCGAAGAAGCTTTGCTCCAAAAAGCGATCCCAAGTGCCTTTCGGTGTTATACCAATTATCTGCGTGATGAACTATAAGGAGTTAGAAATGAAAAATTTAATCAAAACAGTAGGAGCTTTGCTTTTAGATCAACTGGTAGGAATTATATCAGGCTTTATGCTGGTTCTATGTGTATCGGTCATCTTCAAAAACAGTCTAAACGGGTATATCATTGCCTTTTGTATTTGCTTTGGTTTCTATGCATATGTTACTTATAATTCCGCGTTTAAGGCCGGTTTTCACGATAGCCACCGCATCGCCAAAACTCCGTCTTATTATGGATATCTGTATAAAGGCGCGCTGGCAGGCGCAGTTTCTGCACTCCCTTTGCTTGTTATCTATATCCTTTATCGCATCACAAACGCAGGGATCATTGCCCTTTACTATATGATCGCCAATATGTACTGGACCTGGCCGATGGGCAACATTTTCCCCAATCATCTGCCGACTGTATTGGCATTATCGTTTATTCCTCCCGTTATTATCCCTTGGATCGGCTATATTGCAGGCTATAAAAATTTTATGGTTTACGATCTTGCCGTAAAGCTATATAAAAAATACTTTGTAAAATGATTAAACAGAGCGTCTGCATAATTTTGCGGACGCTCTGTTTAATATATATTATATTGACTTTTAATAGCAAATATGGTATAATTTCATAAAAAAATTTACAACATTTAGTATTGGGTGAATCATATATGGCTCATAATGCACCGATGGCAGACAGAGATCCGTTGGTTTCTGTATACTGTATGACATATAATCAAGAGGCTACCATTGCTCAAACCATCGAAAGTATAATTGAGCAAAAGACAGATTTTCTTTTCGAGTTGATCATTCACGATGATGCTTCTACCGACCGTACCGCTCGGATCGTGCAAGAATACGCCGAGCGTTATCCCCATATTATCCGTCCCATCCTTCAGACGGAAAATCAATTTAAAAGGTGCAATATTATTCATACACACATCAACCCCATTGCAAAAGGAAAATACGTCGCTCTTTGCGAAGGGGATGACTACTGGTCGGATGCGGATAAGCTTCAAATCCAGATAAATTATATGCGCGAACACCCCGAATGTTCCTTTTGTTTTCACGCGGTCCATCAACTGTCGTCATCCGGCAGTATGATGATCTATCGCCCGCTAAAAAGTACTTGTGATGTGTCTGCATCACTGATCATAAAGCGCGGCGGCCTCTTTTGTCCCACAGTTTCCTCTGTGTTCAGAAAAGACGTTATGGACTGCTGGCCTGACTTTCGGCTCGAGGCTGACGTCTATGATTATCCTGCGCAAGCACTGGCGTCCACAATGGGAACCGTTCATTATATTGACCGTATTATGGGTGTCTATCGTTTTGCTTCCGAAGGCTCCTGGACAGCGCAGCACGCTGACGAAATCGACTATTCTCACGTTGAAAACGAAACCAAGTGGCTTAAAAAGTTTAATGAGTATTCCAAAAATCAGTATTCCGATGCGATCAATTATCATATGGCGCATATGTGGTTCACGGAATTTCGAAAAACATTTGAGCCAAAGGTGAGAAAAAATGCCAATGCCTATATTCGACTTTTGCCGTTTAAAGATCGCTGTATCTTTACCGTATTGTTCTTGATCTTTTCTATCCTTGGTAAAAACGGAAATCGCATTTGGATCACAATGAAAAAAATTCTTTTGAAATAGCAGGTGGAATTATGGAAGATAAAATTCTGGTCACACGCTCTTCTATGCCTCCTTTTGAGGAATATGTTGAGGAAATCCGTTCCCTATGGGATACACGCTGGCTCACCAATTCCGGCGCAAAGCATAGGGAGCTGGAAAGTAAACTTTGTGAGTATTTAGGCGTATCTAACGCAGCATTGTGCGTCAACGGTCACCAAGCCTTGGAATGCATATTAGAAGTGTTTGACCTCAAAGGCGAAGTGATTACTACTCCATTCACCTTTGTGTCCACCACCAACGCTATTGTACGCAAAGGGCTTACTCCTGTATTTTGCGATATCAACGAACAGGATTTTACGATCGATGTTGATAAAATTGAGGCGTTGATTACAGATAAAACCTGTGCTATTATGCCGGTGCACGTTTACGGAAACCTCTGCAACGATGCTGCCATTCGCAAAATTGCGGATAAGTACGGTCTTAAGGTTATTTACGATGCCGCTCACGCTTTTGGTGTGCGCAAAGACGGAATCGGTGCGGCAGCATTGGGGGATGCCTCGATGTTCAGCTTTCACGCCACCAAGGTTTTCCATTCCATAGAAGGCGGTGCCGCAATCTTCCGTGATGACGAAAATTACGAGAAGATCAACCACTGCAAAAACTTTGGTATGACTTCTCCCGAAACCCTTTCATTCACGGGCGGTAATGCTAAAATGAATGAGTTTTGCGCTGCGATGGGACTTTGTAATTTGCGCCATATTGATGACGCAATCAATTCCCGCAAGAAAGCAGCGACTCGCTATCGCGAGCGACTTCAAAATATCCCCGGTCTGCAATTGAGCGTACTGCAGGAAGGGGTACAAAGCAACTATGCATATTTCCCGCTGGTTGTGCATCCCGAAGTATTTGGGAGTACCCGCGACGATGTGCTGGATGCTTTGGCGGCTCAAAACATCGGAGCCAGACGTTATTTTTATCCTCTCACAAGCTCGGTAGAAAGCTTCGGCGGCGCATACGATCCGTCTGCTACTCCGGTGGCGGCGCGTATCTCCGAAAGAGTGCTCTGCCTCCCGCTTTACGAAGGGCTTGAGGAAAATACAGTGGATCGCATTTGCGACACGATTTTAACATTAGTGAGGTAACGATTATGAACATTGCATTGATTATCGCAGGCGGCAGCGGACAGCGTATGCACCAAAATATCCCCAAACAGTTTTTGACCGTTGAGGAACGTCCTGTCATTGTGTACACTCTGGAAGCTTTCCAGCGCCATTCAGACATCGACGCAATTGCCGTTGTTTGCATTGACGGTTGGGAAAATATGCTCTGGGCTTATGCCAATCAGTTCAATATCACAAAACTGAAGCACGTCATCCCGGGCGGCAAAAACGGTCAAGACTCCATTCGTAACGGTGTCTATGAACTTGAAAAGCATTACTCTTCCGATGACGTCGTACTGATTCACGATGCAATTCGTCCGATGGTTTCCCAAGAGATCATCTCTGATTGCATTGTCAAAACGCGTCAGAACGGTTGTGCGATTGCAGTTATTCCTTGCGCCGAAGCAATGGTCATCACCGATGACGATGCCTCTTCTGAAGCTTGCTATCCTCGCGATCAGCTGAAGCGTACCCAAACTCCTCAAGGCTTCACCATCGGTAAGATCTGCGATCTCCATCGACGTGCGCTTGAGGCCGGTATCACCAATTCGGTCGCATCCGTCACTTTGATGATCGAAATGGGGGAGAAGGTGTATTTCTCTGCCGGATCCGAAAAGAATATTAAATTGACGACGATTGAAGATATCGACATTTTCAAAGCGTTGCTGCACGTAAAACGCTCCAATTGGCTGAAGTGAGGGAACCGTCTTGTTTTTATACGAAAGTCCAACTTATCGCAACGACCTTCAGACAGCGATCCATTCCACCAAAAAAATCGAACAATTGCGTGGTCATTCGGTCCTGATCACCGGTGCCACCGGTCTAATCGGTTCTTTTATAGTGGATATGCTTTTGGAATATAATCGCTCCGAGCAAGCAGACATCCATATTTATGCACTGGGAAGAAGCATCAAGCGGTTAAACTCCAGGTTTGAAGGGGTCACGACGGATCGACTGCATTTTGTCGAACACGATGTTAATCAAAAACCTGCTTTTGATATTGATGTTGACTACATCATCCATGCCGCCAGCAATGCCTACCCGGCCTCTTTTGCGGAGGATCCGGTGGGAACAATTCTCAGCAATGTTTTGGGTACTCAGTATCTTTTAGACTATGCTAAACAACACGGTGCTAAAAGATTTTTGTTTGTTTCCTCCGGCGAGGTATATGGGCAAGGGGATCCGTCTCTCGAAGCATTTAAAGAGGATTTCAGCGGATACGTCAATCCGACAGAACCTCGTTCCTGTTATCCGTCTTCTAAACGTACTGCAGAAACTCTTTGCGTATCTTATACGCAACAGTTTGCTCTGGACACCGTCATCGTCCGTCCGTGCCACATCTATGGCCCCAACACCACTGCCAGTGACAATCGGGCCAGTGTACAATTTATGAATAACGCCATCAACGGCCAGGATATTTTGATGAAAAGCCGTGGAACGCAGATGCGCTCGTATTGCTATGTTGCTGATTGCGGTTCTGCTGTTTTGTCAGTTCTGCTTTGCGGAGAACCTTCTACCGCCTATAATATTGCCAATCCTGATGCAAGGGTTACTATCGCCGGTCTTGCCGAGGAAATTGCAAAGGTGGCCGGAAAGACGCTGGTGTTTACCGAAACCGATACGGTTGCTCCCGGGCAAAAGACCCCTATCACTTATGCGGTGCTGGATAGCAGTAAACTGTGTTCCTTGGGATGGCGGGGCAACTATACCGTAGAAAAGGGTGTCAAAAGCACCTATCAAGTATTAACAAGGAGATAAAATCAATTTTTATGGCTATTCAAACAAAAAAAGACTTTAAATATGCCACCCTCTATAACGCTCAAGAAGGTACTTACTGCACAGATGGAAAAACATCCGGCCTTATTATGGGTCCCGAAACCGCAAAACGCTATGATGTAAACGATGATTGCGCCGTCACGATCTGTTGCATTACCTATAAGCACGAGGAATTCATTCGATATGCGCTTGATAGCTTTCTAATGCAAAAAACTAATTTTAAATTTAAGATTTTTGTCGGCGAGGATCATGGACCTGATGGCACTGCTGATATTGTACGGGAATACGCCGAAAAGTATCCCGATATCATCGTTCCTTTCCTGCGCGAAAAAAATATGGGTGCCCAAGCAAACCTGATTGATCTTTGCCGCCACGCTAATAGTCCGTATATCGCTTTTTGCGAAGGCGATGACTACTGGGTGGATGAGTATAAGCTGCAAAAGCAATATGATTATATGCAAACACACACAAATGTTCGTATGTGTTTTAACCGCACAAAAATCGAGGCTCCTGAAGATTGGCACTTACGTAGTTATTACAAGGCGAACAAAAACGGTGAGATGATCATTCCGGAGTGCATTCCCGGATTTAAAATGCCCAATAGACTTTTAATTGGCTCTGATTTAATCGGGTGTATTCCATTGCATACTTCCACCCATTTTTATCGTTGGAATTACGACATTGAAATGCCTGACTGGTTCTATGAAGGGGTCGAAGGTGCTTTCCCGGTCTTGATGCTTCAAATGGGTCTTGGAACTGCCGCTTTTTTATCCGACCTTACTTCTGTTTACAGAAGAAGCGACGTTGGAGTTTTGATGAACACCAATAACTCTGATCATTTCTTGAAAACGAGAATGGATTACATTCGTTTTCTATGGAATTTACGGGAATATTTTGTTCAAAATTATAATGGTAGCTATAAAGTACAATTTGAGAATCGTATCAAGGCAGAAGGATTTAATCTTTTGTCCAATGCCGTCAAATGCGAGGAAGACGAAATAATCCAGAGCTTTTTCATCCAATATCCGGAAGCGGCTCGCATTGCATTAAATGCTTATCTTTCTTTTTATCGCGACAGTCGCGTTTTAGTAAAAGCTTATTCATGGGAAGGATATAAATTAATCGTTCGCAATAAGTTTTTCCGATATGCTCTGGTCCCATATGCCGGTTTTGTTAAAGCCTTAAGCAAATTGTATCAACCGTTAAAAAAAATAAAAAAAGGTTTAAAACAAATTTTCTCGTTTATTCCGTATTGGTGGTATAGCGCCATTCCAAAAACAAAAAACCTCTGGGTGATTACAAGTTTCCGGGGGAGAGGATATTTAGACAATTCTAAATATTTCTATGAATATATTTCAGACAATCATCCGGAAATCAATATTTATTGGCTGACAAATGATCCTGCTGTTTACAAAAGTTTAAAAGCTACCAATAAATCTATATGTCTTTCCGGCACAAAAGAATATAAAAAAATCCTTTCTCACGCTGAGATTGCTATCACTGACCACTATGCTTCATCGGATTATGATCCATATTTAGGCTTCAATGACCGAACTAAAGTTGTGCAATTGTGGCATGGCGTTGGTTTTAAATCAATGGGAGATTCTAACGGTGTTCGTAACACCACTGAACGCGGGGCTCGCTATAGTTGGGACATTCTGCCAACTGACAAGGATAATTGCTTTACAAAATTTGTGAAGCGCATTAAGTATTTCTTTATAGCATCCCATCGCGAATTATTCGAGAAGTACTTTTTGTTTGTTTGTCCCGGGCAGGAGCGTCTGGAGATGATCGCCGATATTTGGAGAGTCCCTCGTGATAATTGCTTTATGGCCGGTCATCCTCGTGATATTTTGATGTATCAAGCAGAACGTCAGGCAAATCCCATTAAAATTATGTATGCGCCTACTTATAGATTTAACTATCAACGCGAAACCGCTATGGTTCAAGAGTTCCTTGATGCCGTACCGGCGATTCAAAAATTGATGGAGGAGATCAACGGAGAGTTTTACCTGCGGATGCATCCTCACACCTGGCGTAACTATAGCGGAAAAATCAAAAATGTTTTAAAGAAATATGATCGTGTTTTGCTCCACGATGAACCCGATGTATATACAGAAATCGGCACATTCTCAATAATGATTACCGATTATTCCAGTATCGGGTTAGATTTCGCCTTGTTAGATCGGCCCGTGATCTTTCACGGTTCGGATTACGACTGGTTTGTAGAGAATGAAGCCGGATTTAATTTAGATTTCCCCAATGTCATCCCCGGTCCTATGACTGCAAACTGGGACGAAACCTTAAACCAAGTAAAATCTTATTATGAAGACCCCGAAAAAGATCTCGATTTAAGAAATGAAAAACTTAAGTACTTTTTTGATAAATCTGTCAACGGGTCGAATAATTCGGAGCGTATCGTTGCAGAAATAAAACGCCGAATTAGTTTATAAGCGAGGCTAAAATGGAACAAATTAGAATTATGGTATTTCCCTGCGGGTCCGAGATCGGCTTGGAGCTGCATCGTTCACTCAAAGATATTCGGTTCATCGACCTTTATGGAGCTTCCAGCGTAGAGGATCACGGTTGCTGGGTCTATAAGAACTATATTGGCGATATTCCTTTTATCAACGATCCCAACTTCATTGATGTTTTGAATAAGCGCATTGATGAAAATCACATTGATTTTATTTTTCCTGCATTTGACAGTGTCATTTTGGCACTTTCCAAAAACAGGGATAAGCTGCACGCAAAGCTGCTCACCTGCCCGGATGAAACAGTAGAGCTTTGCAGAAGCAAGTCTAAAACTTATGCTCGACTTGCCGGTTGTGATTTTTTACCTAAAACTTATGCTTCGCCTGATGAAGTAGATGGCTATCCCGTTATCATAAAGCCCACCGAGTCCCAGGGGGCACAGGGCTTTATGATTTTAGAGAATGAAGCCCAGCTTCGTCACGAACTGGAAATCCGCACCGATGAACAGGTGGTTTGTGAGTACCTGCCCGGGGAAGAATATACCATAGATTGCTTCACTGACCGTCACGGCAAGTTGCGTTATGCATCCTGCCGTAACCGTCATCGTATCAAAAACGGCATCAGTGTTAATTCTTCCATTATGGCTCCCGATGCGCGTGTGTTGGAAATTGCCGAAGAAATCAATCACAAGATGAAATTTCAAGGCGTGTGGTTTTTCCAATTAAAAAAGAATGTCAACGATGAATATCGACTTTTGGAATGCGCAACCCGTGTCGCCGGCACAATGTGTGTAGAGCGTGCCGCAGGCGTGAACCTGGCACTTTTGACGGTGTTTGATGCACTGGGATACGATGTTGATATTCCGGATCAAGTGGGGCACGTTGTTGTGGACCGTGCTTTGCATAATGTCTTTAAGTTAGACATTGACTTTGATGAAGTCTATATGGATTTTGATGATACTGTCATCGTACACGATCGCGTAAACTTTGATGTTCTCCGCTTTATTTATCAGTGTGTGGAGAAAAAAATTCCCATAATTCTGCTGACCCGCCACGAGACGGACATTATTGCCGATCTGAAGGCGCGCAGAATTGCTCCGGAGTTATTTGACGACATCATTTGTTTGCCGCGCTCTGAGCGAAAAATCGACCATATCTCTCCTTCCAAAAAAGCATTGTTTGTTGATGATTCTTTTGCTGAACGCAAAAGTATGCGCGATGCATACGGTATTTGGACCTTAGGCGTAGATGCCGTGGAAGCCTTGCTTGATGAACGCTATTAAGAAAGAAGGGTTTTGTTTGCTGACAAAAGCAAAAAAATATCAATTCCTTTTCGAAGAATTAGTAAAAAGGGATTTTAAAAAGAAATATAAGCGAACTGTCCTGGGAATGCTCTGGAGTATCCTGGCACCTCTGTTAAATGTATTGGTTTTAATGCTTGTTTTTATAAATCTTTTCGGCAGAACGCAGGAACACTATATCATTTATGTTTTTAGCGGAACCTTAATAATGTCATTTTACACGGAATGCACAACCGGATGTATGCGTGCATTAATGGCTAATGCTTCTATTTTTACAAAAATAAATGTACCCAAGTTTTTATTTTTACTTTCCAAAGCATTTCAGGCGTTTCTCAATTTTGCGCTGACGTTTATCGTCTTTTTTGTCTTTTGCATCTTTGATCACATAAATTTTGGATTTCATATGTTAACTTTGCTTTTCCCAATTCTATGGTTGTTTGTTTTTTGCTTTGGAATTGGTATGATTTTGTCAGCAATGTTTGTGTTTTTCAGAGATGTCGAATACCTATACAGTATCTTTTTAACGTTGTTAAACTATGTATCGGCAATATTTTATCCAACTTCGATCCTTGGAAAACACGAAGTATTATTTCACGCTAATCCGGTCTATGTTTATATTGATTATTTTCGGACAGTTGTAATTAATGGCGCGGTTCCTTCGTTACCATTACACATTTTGTGTGTCATATATGCGATACTGTTTTTAGGAATTGGTTGCTTAATTTATAAAAAATGTAACCATGAGTTCCTTTATTATGTGTAATGGAGGTGTAAAAAGTGGCTGTAGTTGATTGCAAGAATTTATCTATACGCTATAAAACCGGAGATTTAAAGTCAATTGGGCTAAAGGATTATATTATCCAAAAACTCAGTGGAAAGTATAAGGTCAACGAATTTTGGGCCGATAAAGATATAAATTTCACTCTGGAAAAAGGCGATATGCTTGGTATTATCGGTACGAATGGTGCCGGAAAATCAACCTTATTAAAGGCCTTAACCGGCATTATGATTCCGACAATCGGATCTGTAAAAACGGTCGGCAATGTGGCCGCCTTGTTAGAGTTAGCATCCGGTTTTGATCCTGAGTTAACCGTACGCGAAAACACCTTTCTTCGAGGTGCACTTTTAGGTTATACTAAAGAGTTCATCACAAAAAAATATGACGAAATTATTGCATTTGCCGAATTAGAAGACTTTCAGGAACACATGTTCAAACAACTTTCCAGTGGTATGAAAAGCAGATTGGCATTTTCGATTGCTTGTTTAATAGAACCCGACATCTTAATTTTAGACGAGGTGCTTAGTGTTGGCGATGAGGGATTTAGGGAAAAAAGTGCTCATCGGATTAAAGAGATATTGGCAAATGGTGTAACCGGAATTTTGGTTTCCCATTCCACAACACAAGTGCGAGAACTGTGTAATAAAGTGCTATGGCTGGATCACGGCAAGCAAATCGCTTTTGGTCCCACAAAATTAGTTTGTAACGCATACTGTACGTATTTATTCACTCCAAAAGCGACAAGAAGGCCCCCTGCTAATCAGCAAGAATTACAAGAGTATGCAAGAAAATTTGTGCTGGCTTGGTACCTGGGAGAAAAAGAAAAAGCATCAAATTTAAATCCTCCCGGCGAAAGTGCAGCAGCAAAAAATAAGCGCTTACTTGCTATAGTTGAGGCAATGTCAGACGAAGAAAAACAAAAATTGCAGAACGAATTAAACCATAAATGAGGTAATTGTTATGAAAGGTATTATTCTAGCCGGCGGATCCGGCACCCGTCTGTACCCTTTGACCCGTGTAACTTCCAAACAGCTGCTTCCTATCTATGATAAGCCGATGATCTATTATCCGCTGTCTACCTTAATGTTGGCGGGGATTCGTGATATCCTCATCATTTCCACGCCCGAGGATACCCCTCGTTTTGAATCTCTCTTGGGAGACGGACATCAATTTGGCGTAGAGCTTTCTTATGCAGTGCAAGAAAGTCCAGACGGACTTGCCCAAGCCTTTTTGATCGGCGAGGAATTTATCGGCGACGAGCCCTGCGCGATGGTTTTAGGTGATAATATTTTCTATGGCGGCTACTTTACCAAGCATCTTGCCGAAGCGGTTGCCAATGCTGAAAACGGAAATGCCACCATCTTCGGTTACTATGTTACCGATCCGGAGCGTTTCGGCATTGTGGAATTCGATGACCACCTGAACGTACTGTCTCTTGAGGAGAAGCCCCAAGATCCGAAATCCAATTATTGCGTAACCGGTCTGTATTTCTACGATAAGCGTGTTGTGGAGATGGCAAAGAAGGTCAAGCCTTCCGCTCGCGGCGAATTGGAAATCACCGATCTTAATAAGCTGTATCTGGAAGCAGACAGCCTCAAGGTCCAGATCCTCGGTCGTGGCTTTGCCTGGATGGATACCGGTACAATGGATAGCTTGATGGATGCGTCTTCCTTTGTCCAAACCGTTCAAAACCGTCAAGGCGTTGTTATTTCCGCACCCGAAGAAATCGCTTATCACTTGAAGTGGATCAATAAGGAGCAGCTTTTAGAGTCTGCAGAACTATACGGAAAATCCCCCTATGGCGAGCATCTGCGCCGCGTAGCTATGGATAAACTGCGTCGTGTTTGATTTCAAATAAGAGAGGTACATTGCAATGACTATTATTGTAACCGGCGGTGCCGGCTTCATTGGTTCCAACTTTGTGTTTCATATGCTGAAGAAATATCCGGATTATCGGATCATCTGCGTGGATAAGCTCACCTATGCAGGAAATCTTTCTACTCTTCAGCCGGTAATGGATAATCCTAATTTCCGTTTTGTTAAAATGGATATTTGCGATAGGGAAGGGATCTATGCATTATTTGAGGAAGAGCATCCCGATATCGTTGTAAACTTTGCCGCAGAAAGCCACGTGGACCGCTCCATCGAAGATCCCGGCATCTTCCTGCAAACCAACATTATGGGCACCGCTGTACTGATGGATGCTTGCCGTAAATATGGGATCGGAAGATATCACCAGGTCTCTACTGACGAAGTATACGGCGATCTTCCTCTGGATCGGCCGGATCTCTTCTTTATCGAGGAGACTCCGATCCATACCAGCAGTCCGTATAGCAGCTCCAAAGCCGGAGCAGATCTTTTGGTGCTGGCATACCATCGCACTTTCCAGCTCCCGGTAACCATCAGCCGTTGCTCCAATAACTACGGGCCTTATCATTTCCCCGAAAAGCTGATCCCCTTAATGATTGCAAACGCTTTGAATGATAAGCCTTTGCCTGTTTACGGCGAAGGTCTGAACGTGCGAGATTGGTTGTATGTGGAGGATCACTGCAAGGCCATTGACCTGATCATTCATAAGGGCAGAGTCGGCGAGGTTTACAACATCGGCGGTCACAACGAGATGAAAAATATCGACATCGTAAAGATCATTTGCAAGGAGCTGAATAAACCTGAAAGCTTGATCACCTATGTGGCCGATCGCAAGGGTCACGATATGCGCTACGCCATCGATCCCACCAAAATTCATAATGAACTTGGCTGGTTGCCCGAAACAATGTTTGCCGAAGGCATTAAAAAGACAATTCAATGGTATCTGGATAACCGCGAGTGGTGGGAAACCATCATCAGCGGTGAATATCAAAACTATTATGAAAAGATGTACGGAAACCGTCAATAAGGAGATGTTACAATGCTTGAACAATTAAAAGCTGAAGTTTGTGCCGCCAATTTAGATTTAGTCTGTAAAGGTGTTGTCGTTTACACTTGGGGCAATGTGAGCGGAATTGACCGCGAAAAAGGCTTGGTTGTCATCAAGCCCTCCGGAGTGGATTATGCGCATATGACACCCGAGGATATGGTTGTAGTTGACCTGAAGACAGGGGAGACGGTTGAAGGAAAATGGAGACCCTCTTCTGATACCCCCACCCATTTAGAGCTTTATCGCGCCTTCCCGAATATCGGCGGTATCACCCATACACACTCCATCAATGCAGTTGCTTTTGCTCAAGCAGGGATGGATATTCCGGCTCTCGGCACCACCCACGCAGATTATTTCTGGGGTGATATTCCTTGTACACGCGAACTGACCAAGCAGGAGGTTCAGACAGAGTATGAGGCAAATACAGGCGTTGTGATCATTGAGACGATTAAAAAACGGAAATATGATCCGATGGCAATCCCCGGCATTGTTGTGAAAAATCACGGCCCCTTTACTTGGGGCAAGGATGCCGCCGGCTCTGTATTCAATGCCGTAGTAATGGAAAAGGTTGCAGATATGGCCCTCAAAACCCTGAATCTGAACCCCAAAAGCTCTCTTGCGCAATATGTACTGGATAAGCACTATGAGCGCAAACACGGCAAAAATGCATATTACGGTCAAAAGTAACCAATAAATTAAAGTGGCAGTAAAAAAACACGTGTTTTTTTACTGCCACTTTTCTACTATTCTATCTCTTCTCATCATATATTTTGAGGAGGTGATAAAAATGCTTATCCAGAAAATCAAAGGTGTTTCTGTTGTTTTTTTCATTTGCATTGTCTTTTCCTTGATTGCCGGCAATCTGCCCAATAATTTTATCGGGGAAAACACATCCTCACAGAATATCCGCTATATACTCGACGCAGGTCACGGTATTCCTGACGGAGGAGCCGTTGCATCAGATGGCACAACGGAGCAAGAACTGAACCTTGCCATCACACTGAAACTATCCGAAAAATTGAATCAATATAAGATCACACACATTTTAACAAGATCGGATGAAAACAGCATCTATACCGAAGGCCAAACGATTCACGCCAAAAAGGTATCGGATGTGCGGGAACGCATCAAAATTGCAGATGAGACACCGGATATTCCTTTGATCAGTATTCATATGAACAGTTATCCAAGTGGCTCAGTACACGGAATTCAGGTCTTTTGCTCCGATCATAGCGAAGATACCAAAAAACTTGCTTCAACTTTGCAATCTGCATTCAATACCACCCTTCAACCCGAAAACACAAAAGCACTGAAAAGCATTTCTAAAAATATATACTTATTTTCGCATATTAAAAACCCGAGCATTTTGATCGAGTGCGGCTTCCTTTCAAACGAGGAGGAATTGAATCAACTAAAATCGCCGGAATACCAAGATCAATTGGTGCAGATTATCGGCGATGTTCTGCGGTCATCTTGTTGACTTTATTGCCCAAATGAAGTAAACTATTTACAAGAAATGTTAAAGGCGGTCAAAATAATGCCCAAAGTTAAGCAAGTTTTTATTTGCACTCAATGCGGATATGAAAGTTCCAAGTGGTACGGACAATGCCCGCAATGCAAAGAATGGAGTACACTGGAGGAGAAAATCGTCAATCAATCTTCTTCAACCGGTACTATAGGAACATCTAAAGGCGTTGAGATCAAATCTATCGGCGAAATCCAAGGCGGCAGCGAGATGCGTTTTTCCACCGGTCTCGGCGAATTGGATCGCGTACTTGGAGGGGGACTGGTTGTAGGTTCCTTAACTCTGGTTGGCGGTGATCCCGGGATCGGAAAGTCCACTTTATTACTGCAGATCTGTCAGTATTTAGGGCAAGATAAATCCATTCTTTACGTCTCCGGTGAAGAATCGATGAGTCAGATCAAGCTGCGCGCGGAACGCCTGCACGTCACAACGGATAAATTATTTCTCGCCTGCGAGACAAACGTGGAATCTATTTTAGGTGCTTGCACCCTGAATAAACCGGATATTTTAATCGTTGACTCTGTCCAGACGATGATGACCGACCGTGTATCCGGCACACCCGGCAGCGTTTCTCAAATCAAAGAGGCTACTGCAGCATTTATGCATCTGGCGAAAGAGCAGGGTATCACAGTCTTTATCATCGGTCACGTCACCAAAGAAGGTGCATTGGCAGGTCCCAAAGTTTTAGAGCATATGGTGGATACTGTCTTATATTTTGAAGGGGAGAAAAACCTCAACCATCGCATTCTTCGCACCGTCAAAAACCGTTTTGGCTCCACCAATGAAATAGGCGTGTTCGATATGCAGAACGGTGGGCTTGTGGAGGTGGATAATCCGTCTAAAATGTTTTTGGACGGACGCCCTGAAAATGTCCCCGGCACCTGCGTAACCTGCATTTTAGAGGGCACAAGACCGGTGCTCGCGGAGATCCAAGCACTCGTTTCCAAGACAAGCTATCCCGTACCGCGTCGAATGGCAAGCGGCATTGATTTTAATCGTATGGCTTTATTAATTGCCGTATTGGAAAAGCGCGCAAACTTTGTTTTATATAATCAAGATGCTTATGTTAATGTAGTCGGCGGGTTTCGCGTCCTCGAAACAGCGGCAGATCTTGCCATCGTGCTGGCTATCGCTTCCGGTTTTTCGGATTTCGAAATGCCCGGTAACTTAATTGCGGTAGGGGAGATTGGTCTCTCGGGCGAGATTCGCGCCGTCTCCTTCCTTGAAAAAAGAATTAAAGAGGCGCAAAAACTCGGTTTTTCAAAAATTATGGTTCCGTCCCGCAACCGTCTGACCGCACCGATTGAGGGCATTGAGATTATCAAGGTTTCATCCGTCTCTCAGGCAATCTATAAGATCAGAAATGAACTTTAAAATAAAACCCCCTCAATTGAGGGGGTTTTATTATCGTTTTTCTTCGAGATACAAGGATGCTTCCATATCGGCCGTAGCAAGGGCAAAGGCGAGAGGATATATCTCAAAGGCTTTAGAGCAATTTCGAATATCTTTTTCTTCTGAAAAGCCCATATGATAGCGAATCGCAAAAGCCTCCTCACGAGTCAGACGCATAAATCCGCCGATGATATACACACTCTTTTCGCCGTGACCGTAGGGCAAATTATCATCAAATTCATAGTAGGGGACCTTTTCCCATACACCGGCATCGTTTTTGACATTGCGCATAGAGGTTTTATATACATTCACCTTGCAAAGATCGTGAAGAAGAGCAACGATTGCAATAGATTCATTACTATATTCATTTTGAAAGAGCTGCTTCGTATACGGACGCTTTAAATACTCACACAAGCATTGATATACATTCATACTGTGTTCGCAGAGACCGCCGGGATAATTCCCGTGAAAACGAGTGCTTGCAGGAGCAGTAAAGAAATCCGAACCGCTGCTGCAAAGATAATCCAACAATTCTTCTGCACCTTCGCGTTTGATCATTGAGCGATAAAGTTCGCAAAACTTATTTTTCAGTTCCAGGATTTCCATCATTTTTTCCTTCCTCTTTTACACTTGGATCTTTCCAAATTTGAATCTTTTTACTATCATGCAAATTTTTAAGAATAACGACTGTAATCGGAATCAAGAACATACCGCCGAAGCCAAAAAGCTTTAAACCCACCCAGATACAGAATAGGGTCAGAATCGGAAGCATTCCAACGTGGTCGCCGATCACCTTTGGTTCGAGGATCTGCCGTACAATGGTGATTACGATATACATACACGCCAAGATCAAAGCTCTCCAAGGGGAACCGCTGAGCAAGCAGAACGCCGCCCAGGGAATTAATACAGTGCCAACTCCGAGAACAGGCAATATATCTACGATCGCAATCAAAAATGCCAGCGGAAGTGCAGGCTTGAATCCAAAAATCAAGAAAAAGATCAATAATTCAACAAAGGTGATCAGCATCAAGAGGGAATAGGAGCGCAGATATTTCCCGACAGTTGTAAAAAGATTATTCTTAATATCAATAATGAGAGACTGCTGATCCTGACGAAATTGCGCCAAAACAAAAGCTTTAACGACAGGGAAGGAGATGGACATAAATACGCTGGAAACAACGGTGACAATAAAAAAGATCAGCACATTTGGAATATATGTCACCACATTGCCTGCATACCCCAACACCAGACTTCCGAGAGAACCGGTAATCAACGAGCTATAGTCGTAATTAGAAACATAGTCTAAAGCCTTTTCAATAACAGAGTCGGGAAGGACTGCAAAAATGCCGCTACCGTCCTTCAAGGTTCCCTTCAAATATACGATAATTGAGCGAATTTGATCCGGTATACCGGAAACCAATTCTTTGCCTTCGGCCCAAATGGTTGTAGAAAGAAAGATTCCCAAAAAGATTACGGTTACAAGCAGTAAAACAATACTTATAGAGCTTGCAAGACCTCTCGGAAACTTTAATTTCTTCGTCAAAAAAGTCACAAGCGGTTCAACCAAAGAGGCGGCAACAAACGCTATTATAAAGGGTGCAATCGCCCCAAATACATAGCGAAACGCAAGGTAAGCCAAAAAGACGAACACTGCAATAAAAGCGACCTGAATCAAAAAACGGATTTTTATATAGTCTCGCTTTGATAACATTTCAAATACTCCATTAAATGTAAAATTTATTATATTGTTCATTATAACATAGTTTGATTATAAAAATAAAGGATTATTTTAAAAATAATAATTACTCTTGAAATATATTCATAAATATGATA
>JAZQAQ010000161.1:0-5223 GCA_045545255.1 Eubacteriales bacterium
AGTCTCCTTGCGCCGAACTCGTATAGTTTGCTGGCGCAAACTAGCCGCATTTCTGCTTACTCCAAGGAGTATCAAAAAAGAAGGACACCGACGAGCGGTGTCCTTCTTTTTTGGTGACCCATCGGAGATTCGAACTCCGGACCCTTTGATTAAAAGTCAAATGCTCTGCCAGCTGAGCTAATGGATCATTTTGAATGCTAATACATTATACAGGGTGGTCTTTTATTTGTCAAGAAAAAATTTTTTGAAAAAATAAAGGTATTTTGTCTGTTTCTGTGTATAGGTATAATAGGAGGATAAAAAGGATGAATTTTCGTGAACAGCAAGAAACATTTGAGGCGCAGCATCTTTCTTCCTTTGCCTGCCTCTCCCGAGACAGTCGGGGGCGGGTGGAGGCGGTAGAGCCGTGCCCGTTACGGACCTGCTTCAGCAGGGACCGTGACCGAATCATCCATTCCAAGGCGTTTCGTCGCTTAAAGCATAAGACGCAGGTATTTTTAAGCCCGTCGGGGGATCATTACCGTACCCGATTGACCCACACGCTGGAGGTCTCCCAGATCGCCCGCTCCATTTCCAGAGCGCTCCGATTGAATGAGGATCTGACCGAGGCGATCGCGCTGGGTCACGATCTGGGTCATACCCCCTTTGGTCACGCAGGAGAGCGTGCGCTGGATGCGGTGGCATCCGTACCCTTTCGGCATAATGAGCAGAGTGTGCGGGTGGCGGCGATTTTAGATCGGCTGAATCTGACCTATGAAGTGCTGGACGGTATGGAGGGACATACGGGTGCCAAGCTTCCCGAGACCTTTGAAGGGCAGGTGGTGCGCCTATCGGACCGCATTGCCTATATCAATCACGATATCGACGATGCCCTGCGGGGCGGGATCATCCGTCAGGAGGATCTGCCCAAGGCGGCTACGGATATTTTGGGCTATAGCTCCGGTCAAAGGATCAATACCTTGGTACGCGGCGTGGTGGCGCATAGCCTGAATAACGATCAGGTCTCCCTTTTACCGGGTGTCTCCATTGACCCCGAGGTGGGCAAGGCACTGGATATCCTGCGGGCGTTTATGTTTGATCAGGTCTATACCGGCTCTATGGCAAAAGCCGAGGAGGCAAAGGCCGAGCGAATGATGCAGCGATTGTACCGTCATTTTATGGAGCAGCCGGAGCGGATCCCCGCCGAGTATCTGCCTGTGGCAGAGCAGGAGGGCGTGGAGCGCGCGGTGCTGGACTATCTGGCAGGGATGACCGATACTTATGTTGTGACACTTTATAAGGAAATATACTTACCGAAAGGATGGGAATACTGATGGCGCTGGACGGCCGCTTTTTAGCGGAGCTGAAGGGGCGCAATAATATCGTGGATGCCATTGCACCGTACGTACAGCTCAAGCGCAACGGCACCCGCCATACGGGTCTTTGCCCCTTTCACGGTGAGAAAACTCCGTCGTTTACCGTCTTTGAAGAGACGGCATCCTATTATTGCTTCGGTTGCGGAGCAGGCGGGGATGTCATCACCTTTGTAATGAAATACCAGAATCTGGACTATATGGAAGCGGTGCGCTATCTGGCGGAGCGATGCGGAATGGCACTTCCGGAGGAGGAAGGACGCAACGCCGCATTCCAGAGGGAAAAACGCCAGCGGATGTATGAGATGCATAAGCTCGCCGCCCGTTTTTACTATCAGACCCTCATCAGTCCGCAAGGCAAAGCCGGCTTGGATTATCTTTTGGGGCGGGGGCTGACCAAGGAGTCCATCGTCCGCTACGGGCTGGGCTTTGCACCCGATTCCTTCAACGCCTTGAAGGATCATCTCAAGTCCAAGGGCTATTCCTGGGAGGAAATGCTGGCGGCAGGACTTTTAGCCAAAAGCGAAAAAGGGCATACTTATGATAAGTTCCGCAATCGCGTGATGTTCCCCGTCTTTGATCTGAGGGGGAACGTGGTCGCCTTTTCGGGACGCATACTGGGGGATGGGCAGCCGAAATATATGAACTCCCCCGACACCGAGATCTATACCAAGGGAAATTGCGTTTTTGGCTTGAATTTGGCCAAAAACGAGCCGGAGGGCACCTTGATCCTCTGCGAAGGAAATTTGGACGTGGTCTCCCTCTCCCAGGCGGGCTTCACCGGTGCGGTGGCACCGCTGGGTACGGCGTTTACCCCCGAGCAGGCAAAAATTCTGATGAAGTATGCCAAGCGCGTGGTGGTGGCCTTTGATAACGATTCCGCCGGTCTCAAAGCCACCGATAAAGCCATCCGCTATCTGGAGGAAAACGGCATCCCGGTACGGGTCCTGCAGATGAGCGGGGCGAAGGATCCCGACGAATTTATCAAAACCTATGGCAAGGAGCGGTTTGCCGCATTGCTGAAAAGCTCCAGAACACCCATTGAGTTTCAGCTGGACAAGCTCAAAGCGGGGCGGGATCTCAACGATACTGCAATGCGGGTGGAATACCTGCGTCAGGCGGTGGATATTCTGGCGGGGATCTCAAGTGCTGTCGAGCGGGATGTTTATATCCTCAAGCTCAGCCGCGAGCTGGGGATCAGTGCCGATTCCGTACGCGGTGAGGTGGAGCGCAGCTTCAAGCGCAAAAAGTCCGCCGCCCAGCGTAAGGAGATCCGTACCAAGGAGCAGGAGCTTAAGGGGACCTATGATCGGGTCAACCCCGAGCGGACGGGCGCACTCCGCGCCGCAAGAGCGGAGGAGATGGCGATCGCCCTTTTGGTCCGTCACCCGGATCTTTTGACCCTTGCGAAAAAAGAGCTTCCGCCGTCGTTATATATTACGGAATTCAATCGGCGGGTCTATGAATTTTTGCTGGAGGAATATAGCAGTGTACCCGATCTGCAGACTCCGGTCTTTGCCAAAGCCTTTGACGAAAAGGAGATGGCACGTATTTCGTTTTTCATCAACACCCCGATCCTGCACGGGGATCCAAAGGAGCAGTTTCTGGAGTGTGTGAAAATATTAATGAGCGAAGGCGCAAAGCGTGTGAATACCGATCAGCTTACGCCGGAGCAGCTGATGCAGCAAATAAAGGAGATTAAAGGATGAATTTTGAAAAGAAGTCGTTTTACAAAGAACTGTTAGAGCTTGGTAAGAGCAAGGGCTCTCTCTCCAATAGAGAGATTATGGATATTCTGGACGAGGTATCTTTGGAGCCGGAGCAGATCGAAAAGCTTTATGATATGCTGGAGGAGCAGGGGATCGAGATCATCGAGGACTCTGTGGACGATATCGAGGATATCACCAATATCGCCCATATCGTCGATCCCAAGGACGAGGAATCCGGTCAACCCGATTCAGGGGAGCAGACCTTGGTGGATGACCCTGTGAAGGTCTATCTGAAGGAGATCGGTAAGGTTCCTCTGCTCAACGGCGAAGAGGAAATCGAGCTGGCAAAGCGGATGCTGAGCGGCAATGAAGCTGCCCGTACTCTGCGTCTGCTTGAAATCCGCGAAAAAGGTGAGGAAGTGCCCGAGGAGGATCTGGAAGCCTTTGAAAATCTGCCCGATGAGCTTTTTGCAGAGGAGCTGGAGTTTTATAAAAAGGAGATCGCTGCAGGCGAAAAGGCAAAGCAGCGTCTCTCCGAGGCAAACCTGCGTCTGGTCGTTTCCATCGCCAAGCGGTATGTGGGGCGCGGAATGCATTTCCTGGATCTGATCCAGGAGGGTAATCTGGGTCTTATCAAGGCGGTTGAAAAGTTTGACTATGAAAAGGGCTATAAATTCTCTACCTACGCAACTTGGTGGATCCGTCAGGCCATCACCCGTGCCATTGCGGATCAGGCAAGAACCATCCGTATCCCCGTGCATATGGTGGAGACCATCAATAGAGTGATGCGCGTCAGCCGTCAGCTGGTGCAGGAGCTGGGGCGTGATCCCACCAGCGAGGAGATCGCGCGCGAGATCAATCAGCCGGAGGAAAAGGTACGGGAGATCCTGAAGATCGCCCTCGATCCCGTCTCTCTGGAGACCCCCATCGGTGAAGAGGAGGATAGCCATGTGGGCGACTTCATCCCCGACGATGATATTCCCGCCCCTGTGGAAGCAACCTCCCAGATTATGCTGCGGGAGCAGCTGGTGGAGGTGCTCTCTACCCTGACCCCCAGAGAGGCAAAGGTACTGGAGCTGCGGTTCGGTCTGCGGGACGGTCGCCAGCGCACTCTGGAAGAGGTGGGCAAGGAGTTCAATGTTACCCGTGAGCGTATCCGTCAGATCGAGTCCAAGGCTCTGCGTAAGCTCCGTCATCCCAGCCGTAGCCGCAAGCTGAAGGATTTCTTGGATAACTGATGAAAACGCTGATTATAAACGGCTCTCCCCGTAAAGAGGGGGAGACCGCAACCTTGATTCGCGCCTATCGGGACGGACTTTTAGGTGAGGTGGTGGAGTTGAACGCTTTTGCGTTGAATATCGCACCCTGCACCGACTGCCGTGCCTGCAAGACTCTGCACCGTTGTGTCCGTAAGGACACGATGGCAGAGGTGGACGAAGCCATCGAGCAGTGCGATCGCATCGTGATTGCATCTCCTGTTTGGATGGGTACATTGCCTGCTCCTCTTTTGGCGCTGGGAAGCCGTCTGCAATGGCGGTGGTATCTGCGTGATACGCTCTCCGAGAAAAAAGGTGCCATTCTACTGACGGCCGGCGGTTCGGGGGACGTTACGGGAGCCCGTCGTTCTGCGGAGCTGATGCTTCGGCTGGCAGGGGTCAAGGGCGAAATCCCCTATGCAGGAAGCCTGCATACGGACGTTTATCCCGCGGCTGATGATGGTGACGCCTTATTTGCTGCACAAAGAATAGCAGAAGAACAAAATTAAAAAAGAGTGGCTGTAAAAATATTTTTTACAGCCACTTTATTGCTGCATGAATAAGACCACGGGAACTTGTTCCCGTGGTCTTTGAGACTGTCAAAAAAGTCCCCGACCGCAGAAAAATGGGAAAAGAAAAATGGTTAATACTAATTTATAAAGATTTTCAAAGGGAAGGAGTGATACTCTTTCCCTTTGTTCTTTTATAAGGAAAAATTCCGCATAGCAATGCGGAATTTGATTGAAATTTTTCTGCTATCCGCCAAACCGCTCTCTACCGTACGCGTGTACCCCGACGAGACCGGTTTGACGAATTCGAGAACATTTTTGGCAATCTCCCAGCGTGTCAAAAATAAAAAATGAAGTTTTTTGACACGCTGTAAGACCACGGCAACTTGTTCCCGTG
>JAZQAQ010000162.1:0-4698 GCA_045545255.1 Eubacteriales bacterium
ATCGGCAACTGCATCATCGAGACCTACGTCGAGACCGTCGATATGCTTCAATAGTTTGATTGCATTTTCCGTAGTCTGCTCCAAGGCGGAGACCCAAGTAAGCTCGGTGACACGGAATCCGTAGACATATGAGAAATCATCATTACATTCCAATTGAATTTTAACGGTATCCCCCGGGATAGTGATCGTTTTGCCAGCAAATGCTTCAGTCGGTTGATTAGTACCGTGATAGGAGCAATAATCTATGACGGTATCATTTTTATCCAAAATCGTCAAGGTACCGGCAACCGCGGTATCTTCAGAAAAGGTAATACTGATTGAAGAGGCACCCGGAACAGTATGGACCCAAACCTCCGGCTCTTCTGTCCAATTAGACTGAGGATGTGAAGATTGAAGATCAGGAAACCCGCAGGTTGTGCAGATGCCCTCGTCAAAAATGTGGCCTGTCATAGGCAGTATGTCACAATAGTCTTGATTGCATGTAGAGCAATGCCCCGATTCTAAACCATCAGATGTACAAGTGGCAGAAATGACCGTAACTTCCCCGATTGGGGTATGCTCCAATTTTGGTATTTCATAGGCGTATTCCATCCCGCAGATTTCGCAAACTCCACTTTTCAATCCTGCGACAATACAAGTGGCTGGTACGACGATCGCGTTAGAATCCGTGTGTTCTTCTGTTTTATAGGTTACCATATATTTTTTGGAATGATTCACCGCATGGGTATATGCAACCGAATCCTTATGAACATCAAGACGTATAAACCCGTCCATCTCTGGCCAAAAAGCAAAATCCCCAATATTAACAACCGTATAAGGAACTTTTATGCGAAGACTACCTATTGTTGGCGTAAAAGCAAAATTACCAATGCTCGTCACGCTATTCGGTATGGTCACCAAAGTTAGATCGCAATAATAAAAAGCATAAGAACCGATAGTGGTAACACCGTCTTCAATGATCACTTCTGTTATGGAAGTTCCCCAAGGACCGCAATCGGTATAATCCGCCATAGCACCCTCGCCGCTGATGGTGAGGACGCCGTTATCATCCAGCGTCCAGGTGCAGTCTCCGGTGGTGCCGCTGGCGGCTGATGCGCCGGTATTGATGGCAAACGGCACGATCAAGGATAGCGTCAAAACGCTGACCATTAAAAACATCCAAAATCTTTTCATACTCTTTCCTCCAAAATAAAAAGTGCGCAGCAGAGCTGCGCATCGAAAAACGCAAGCCCATTTTTGCTGCGACACAAGTTTTCCGCCTCAAATTGAGATGCGAAAACAGAGCTGCATTTTTACCAAAAGCAAAAACACACCTCAATTAGGCAATTATTCTCTCGTGTCGCAGTTAAAGTTTACCACAGCCCGCTCAAAAAAACAATACCTCTTAAAATCCGCCGAAATTTAATTTTCTTGACTTCATTTCTATATATGGATATAATCATATTAAAATATATTTATGGAGGTTTTCATAAAATGGATATTTTTGATCAAATTTCCCGCGAAGCCCAAAAGGCGGGCGAATTCATCGTGGAAAAGGCAACGGTTGCCAAGGATTTCACGGTAGCCACCTGGAATGCGGCAGAGGCGCGCAATCGCATTGAAAAGCTGTATACCGCCATCGGCAAAGCAATGTATAAGGCTCATATTACCGAGGCAGACACCGCCGAGGAAATCGAAGGCTATATGGCAGAGATCACCGCTCTCAAGGCTACCCTCAAGGAGACGGAAGAGGAGCGGCAGGCACTCCGCAACCGCAAGGTTTGCCACGTTTGCGACAAAGCGGTTTCCAAAGAGGCGGCATTCTGCCCCCATTGCGGCGCACAGCTCAAGTAAAGCGAGGGATTTAAATTGGCCAAAGCACAAAAGAATTTTTTGAACGGTGCCTTAATCCTGACCGTTGCAAACATTATGGTCAAGCTGATCGGCGCGATCTATAAGATCCCTCTTGCGAACCAGATCACCGAGGTGGGTATGAATTATTATAATGATGCCTACCAGATCTATTCCCTGCTCTACGTTCTTTCTACGGCAGGCGTACCGGTGGCGATCGCCAAGATGGTCAGCGAAGCGAATGTGGATCAGCGGTACCACGAGCCGAAAAAAATATTAAAGCTCTCCACCCTCATTTTCGGTGCCATCGGTGCCATTCTGGGCGTGGCGATGTTTCTTTGCGCACCGCCCCTTTCCCGTCTGCTCTCAAACGCCACCACCAACCATTGCATCTCTCTGATCGCACCCGCTATCTTTTTGGTGACGGTCTCCTCTACCATCAAGGGATACTTCCAAGGCTATAAGTATATGACCCCGTCGGCGGTCTACCAAGTCATCGAAGCCCTTTTCAAGCTTGTTGGCTTGGGGTTGGTGGGCATTATGGTGGGTCGCGGGATCACCGATCCGATGATCCTTGCCTGCGGCGGTGTGCTGGGCGTCACCTTCGGTTCCTTTGCCGCCACTATCTTTATGTTGATCCGCTTTTTGACCGAAAAGGATCTGGGAAAGGCGATCTCCGATTCCAAGCCCTCCCGCTCGGGTCGCGCCATTACCAAGACCATTACCACCCTTGCCATTCCCATCTCTTTAAGTTCTTCGGTGATGAGCATCACCTCTACTCTGGATATGTTCTTGGTCAAATGGAATCTTGCGGAGTTCGGATTAAGCTCCGAGCGGGTGCTGGAGGTATACGGTGCTTACGTGGGTGCCACCTCCTCCCTCTTTAACCTCCCCCAAGCGTTGACCATCGGCATCAGCGTATCGGTACTACCCTTCCTGACCACTGCTTTTGCGGAAGGACGGCGGGAGGATGCGCACAAAAATATGCGCTCTTCCGCGAAGTTAGTAGCACTGATCGGAATGCCCTGTGCGCTGGGAATGAGTGTGATGAGCGAAGCCATCGTCAAGCTGCTCTATAACGAGGGCTACTGGGCGGTCGGCGTTTCCACCCTGCGGGTGCTGGCAATTTCGGTATTCTTCGTCTCCTTCGTATCTCTTTCCGGCGTCTTTCTCCAGTCGGTAGGCAAGGTCAAGACCTCGCTGATGACGATGGGCGTCGGCGCAGTTATGAAGCTGACCACCAATATCATCGCCGTCCGCACCATCGGCATTATGGGTGCGCCCATCGGCACCTTTGCCTGCTACGGCTCCATCACCCTTTTGAACATTTTCTTCATTTATAAGTATATCGGGCTGAAGTTTCCCCTCTTTGACACCTTCCTCAAGCCTCTCCTTTGCAGCGGAATCTGCTGTGCATCTGCCTTCGCCATCTGGAAGGGACTTTGCATCGCAGGGCTCAGTCTCAAGCTGGCACTCTTCCCTGCGCTGGCGGCAGCCGTCCTCATTTACGCGCTGTGCCTCCGCTTCTTCAAGGTGCTTTCCGAGGACGATATGCTCTTCCTGCCTGCAAAGGTCGGCAAAATCCTGAAAAAGACGGGCTGGGTCCATGAATAAAGAAACATTTAAAAACCAAGCCCATTATTCCCACGCTGATCTGGTGGAATTGGTGGACCTGCTGCGCAGTCCCGAGGGTTGTCCTTGGGATCGGGAGCAGACCCATCAATCGGTTCGCCGCGGGGTCATTGAGGAAGCCTACGAGGTAGCGGAAGCCATTGACCGCGCCGACCCCGCTATGATGACCGAGGAATTGGGCGATCTGATGCTGCAAATTCTCTTTCACATCCATATCGGCGAGCAAAACGGAACCTTCACCGAGCAGGAGGTCTACGACCGCATCTGCAAAAAACTGATCTTCCGTCATCCCCATATCTTTGCCGATGCAGCAGATGCATCCAGCTCCACCGACGAAGGCTGGGCAGAGATCAAGCGGCTGGAAAAAGGGCAGAAAACCCTTGCCGAAGAATTGGACGGCATCGCCAAGACCCTCCCCGCCCTCACCCGTGCGGAAAAGATCGCAGGCAAAGTATACGGCAAGGAGCAATCACCGGACCTCTTTTCTGCACTGAAGAAAGAGGTGGACGCCTTTGCTGAAAAGAGAGACGCTCAAACCCTCGGTACCTTGCTTTTTTCCCTTGCAAGAGCGGCAAAATCCATTAAAATTGATCCGGAAGAAGCATTACATCGTAAAAACCAAGATGTCATCGACGCAAATTGTTAGAATTTACAACTTTTTTCAAAAAAAGGCTTGAAAATATATAATTTTGCGGTATAATTAGTATTGTAATTATAATCAATTTTGTTGATGTAATAACAATATTATTTTGGAGGATATCAAAATGAACAAAGCAGAACTGATCGCTGCAGTTGCAGCTAAGGCAGAAATTTCTCAGAAGGAAGCCGGCATTGTTGTCGCAGCTGTCCTGGACGAGATCAAGGACGCTCTGAAGAAGGGCGATAAGGTTCAGCTGGTTGGCTTCGGCTCTTTCGAAGTTCGCGCTAAGGCTGCAAGAACCGGTAAGAACCCCAGAACCGGCGAGACCATCGAGATCCCTGCTTCCAAGGCAGCAAAGGCTTTCAAGGCCAACACCGGCTAATTTAAATTTTTTTAAAAAAGGCCACCGTGGCAAGGCGCTAGCATTTTGATAGGGTAAAGAATTATGCGTATTGATAAATATCTCAAGGCCAGCCGCATGATCAAGCGGCGCACCGTCGCCACCGAGGCTTGCAACAGCGGGCGAATCACCGCCAACGGCAAGGTTGCCAAAGCCTCCACAGATGTGAAGGAAGGCGATATTATCATCATCGGCT
>JAZQAQ010000163.1:0-13475 GCA_045545255.1 Eubacteriales bacterium
GGCTATGAGCAGCTTTCCCTTTGCTCTCTTTCCTCCAGCGACTATCCGGAGATCGAACCGCTGGTGGACGAGCTGATCCGCTATACCGAGCCCAAGGGCATTAATCTCTCGCTGCCTTCTTTGCGGGTGGATAACTTTTCAAAGGAGTTGGCAGCGAAAATTACAGGTGTAAAGAAATCTACCTTTACATTTGCGCCGGAGGCGGGCAGCCAGCGGATGCGGGATGTTATTAATAAAAATGTTACCGAAGAGGATATTGAGCGGAGCTGCCGCATTGCTTTTGAAAACGGAAACTCCTCGGTTAAGCTGTATTTTATGATGGGCTTGCCCACGGAGACGGACGAGGATCTGGATGCCATTCATTCTATGGCTGATAAAATCATCGGTTATTTTTACGATACGGACAAGCAAAAGCGCAATCGCTATATCCATATCGCAGTCAGCCTTGCGACCTTTATTCCCAAGCCGTTTACCGCTTTCCAATGGGAGGCGCAGAACAGCGAGGAGGAGGTGCACCGTAAGCAGGATTACCTCTACGGCAAGGTGCGCTCCAAGCAGATCTCTTTGAGCTATCACGACTGCCGCACCTCTATGATCGAGGCGATCCTCGCCCGAGGCGACCGTCGGCTGGCACCGGTGCTGGAGTATGTGGCGAGCCACGGCGGAAAGCTGGACGCTTGGACGGAGCATTTCAGCTACGACCTTTGGCAGGAGGCTTTTAGAGCGACAGGTGTGGATGGGAGTTTTTACTCTCTGCGCAAGCGTGATTTTGATGAAATTCTGCCTTGGGACTTTATTGATATCGGTGTATCCAAGGAATTTTTGATGGCAGAGGCGAAGCGCAGCTACGAGGCGCAGACTACGCCGAATTGTGTGGAAGGCTGTGCCGGCTGCGGAGCCAATAAACTCTTGGGGAGGAAGTGCGATGTTTAAAGATATGCGGGCGCGCTTTTGCAAAAAAGACAGCGCGATCTATTTTTCTCACCTGGATTTGAATCGGGCAGTGATGCGTGCCCTTCGCCGCAGCGGGATCCCTTTTTGGAGTACCGGCGGCTTCAGTCCCCATCCCTATTGTATCTTTGCACAGCCTCTTTCGCTGGGCTTTGAGAGCGAGGGAGAGCTCTTTGATTTCCGTGTGACGGAGGAGTTTGATCCCGAGGATCTGAAAAAAGCCTTTCCCGAATGCTTGAAGATTTTGGAAATTTATCCTCCCGAGGATCATTTCAAGACCATTGCTTGGGCAGACTATCGGGTGGAGCTCAAAACGGATGCAGATGCTGCTGCTATTCAAAAAGCCTTTGAAGGACCGCTGACGGTTTTGAAGAAAACCAAGCGGAGTGAGAAGGAAGTGGATCTGCGGGAGTTTATTCGTACGCTGAATGCCGAGCAGGCAGGGGAGGGAACGGTGCTTCTCCATGCCACCCTTGCCGCCGGGAACGATCGATCCCTGAGTCCTAATTATCTGGCAGAGGGACTGAATAACGCCGGAATTGACGCTAAGACCCGTCGTGTATGCCGAATCTCCTTCCTCCGAGAGGACGGAAATAAACTTCGATAAAAACTTTTGTAAAAATTGCTTGACTTTTTGCTTGAGGCGTTGTATACTATTCAAGCAGTTTGGAGAGATGGCTGAGCTGGTCGAAGGCGCACGATTGGGGATCGTGTAACGGCTTAAACCCGTTCGGGGGTTCGAATCCCCCTCTCTCCGCCAATAGAAAAGGAACCCTGTGCATACGCACAAGGGTGCCTTTTCTATTGGCGGAGAGCCTCGGATTTGAACTTTTTTGCCGTGCGGCAAAAAAGTTCGTTGAGGCAGCCTCAAAGCCGCGATAGGCTTTGAGGACTGCCGTGTCTCGAGCACGGCATTTTTTTCGAATGCTGCCCGGGGCAGCCGAAAAAACGCCGAGCGCAGAGTATCCCCTCAGCCCGGTTGCTTTAAATCCTCTACCTACTCCTACAAGTGCCCCTTTTGAAGACATATTTTTACCTTTCATCCCAAAATTCCGACCGATGACCGTTAAAACCAACATTTTGATTTTTTTGTGTGCTATCATAAAGCCACAGGAGGTGACCGAATGAAATTTAAATTGATCATTGACAGATCAAAGGAAGAAGAGATTGTAGCAACGGTTCATGAACCATCGGCGTTGATTGAAAAGATTGAAACGATGGTGCTGCAGCACGAGGGCGCAGACCGCATTGCCGCCTTCAATGAGGACGAATGGCGGATGCTGCCCTTTGAGGAGATTGAGTGCGTTACAGTATCGGAGGGCAAAACCTATGCGATGGATATCCGCGGTGAGCGGTACCGTCTGAAGCAACGCTTGTATGAACTGGAGAAGATCCTGCCGACATTCTTTATCCGTATCAATAAATCGGCTTTGGCGAATGAAAAATGCCTGGATCGATTTGTGACCGGATTCAGCGGCGCGGTGGATGCGGTCTTTAGGTGCGGCTACAAGGAGTATGTTTCTCGGCGTTGTTTTGCTGAAATCAAAAGGAGGTTTAGTGAATGATGAAAAAGTATGTTTTTGAATTTTTGAAGCGCGGTCTGATGGCCGCCGCCGGTGGACCGGTGGTGCTGGCGTTTGTATACGGCATTCTGGGTGCGACGAATGCAGTTGATAGCCTTGGTGCTATGGATGTCTGTCGGGGTATTTTGAGCGTGACGCTGATGGCGTTTATTGCTGCCGGGATCACGGTGGTATATACCGCAGAGGGACTGCCGCTGATATCTGCAATCCTGCTTCATGCGGGGGTACTGTATCTGGACTATCTGATGATGTATCTCCTGAATAGTTGGATCCCTCGGGATATGACCGGTATTGGAATCTTTACTGCGATCTTTGCGGTGGGGTATGCATTGGTCTGGCTGATCATTTATCTGTCTATTAAGTCCAAAACGGACCGTATCAACCGAAAACTTCATAGTTAGAAAAAATCCGCTTCGGCGGATTTTTCTTTTTATATAGCAATTTTTAAATTGTTATGTTATAATATCTTAATAATGCATTTTCAAGGAGTTAATATGATCCATTCCTTTTTACTGATCGGGCAATCCAATGCAGCAGGGCGCGGATTTCTGCACGAGGTAGAACCTATTAAAAATGATAACATAAAAATCTTGCGTAACGGACGTTGGCGTCCGCTTTATGTCCCTGTTAATAACGACCGTGATAAGGCGGGAATCAATCTGATCGAAAGCTTTGCCGATCTTTATCAAAAGGATCACGGCGTTGAGGTAGGAATCATTCCCTGTGCCGACGGTGGCACCCGTTTGGATCAATGGCAGGTGGGGAGTCTGCTTTTTGACCACGCCTGCTATATGGCAGAGCTGGCAAGCCGCACCTCTACCATTGCGGGGGTTCTCTGGCATCAGGGGGAAAGCGACTGCTCCGACTCCTGCTATCCGGTTTACGAAGAAAAATTGACAGTGATTTTGAATGCCTTTCGGAAAACGCTGGGACTGCACGACGTTCCCTTCCTGCTGGGCGGGCTGGGAGATTATCTGCAGGATTACCCCAAATTAGATCTTTCTAATTACGTTCATATCAATTCGGCACTTCAAAAGATGGCGCGTGAGCTGCCGATGACCGGCTTCGTTTCGGCTCAAGGGCTGACCTCCAATCCGGATTTTCTGCACTTTGATGCAAAATCCTTGCGGGAGTTTGGGCGACGGTACTATGAAGTTTTTAAAACGCTGGAAGACCCCAATAAAATCTTTTTAGAGAAGAATACTGCCGATCACGCGATTCGTACAAATCTTGAGCATTTATAAAGGAGAAAAAACGATGAATAAATTAACTCGCGGTCTGATGGAATTATTGGATTCCGTTGTTATCGCTCTGGTGGCGGTGATGGTGGTGTTTACGCTGATCTGCCGCATCTACGTCGTGGACGGGACATCTATGATCTCTACTCTCAATCACGAGGACCGCCTTTTGGTTTCCAATTTGTTTTATACCCCCAAGCAAGGGGATATCGTCTGCTTTGTGGCGACCAATAATGACGATAAGGTTCTGGTCAAGCGGGTGATCGCTACTGCCGGTCAGACCATTGATATCAATGAAAAGCTGCAGGTTGTCGTTGACGGTACGGTTTTGGAGGAGGATTATCTGAATCCCGGAATCTATACCGCGCCCAAGGAATATAAATTCCCCTATACCGTGCAGGAGGGGGAGGTTTTCTGCCTGGGTGATAATCGCGTAAATTCCAAGGATAGCCGTGATTTGGGTCCCATCGAGAACGAATACATTTTGGGTCGGGTGATCCTGCGGCTGTTTCCCGAAACGGGGAAGGTGAGATAATGGGTAATCTGCAAATTCAATGGTATCCCGGTCATATGACCAAGACCCGCCGCTATATTGAAAAGAATATCGGACTGGTGGATCTGGTAATCGAGGTGGCGGACGCACGGGTGGTCAATAGCAGTCGCAACCCGGACTTTGACCGCCTGCTTGCCAATAAAAAGAGATTGACGGTGCTGACCAAGAGAGACCTTGCCGACGAAAAGACGAATAAAGCGTGGGAAGCGTACTTTAAATCCATCGGTCAGCCGGTGTTGTTCCTGAATACTACCACAGGGCAGGGTGTCTCTGATGTGCTGCCGATGGTACGGAGTATCCTTTCCGAGGAGCTGGAGCGCGCCAAGGCGAAGGGGATGGTCAAGACCATTCGCTTGATGATGTGCGGTGTTCCCAATTCCGGAAAAAGTACCCTGATCAATGCCCTTTGCAAGCGGCGTGCCGCCGATGCACAGGATCGACCGGGCGTTACCCGCGGCGGGCAGTGGTATACTCTGCAGAAGGACGTGGAGCTGTTAGATACGCCCGGCATTCTGTGGAATAAATTCGAGGATATGCAGGTGGGCATCCATCTTGCCCTTACCGGTGCAGTCAGTGACGAGGTGGTGGATCGGGAAGGCTTGGCTCTGGAGCTGATCGAGATTTTGCAGGAAAAATATCCTCGTCAGCTGGAGGAACGCTATAAACTGCCCAATATTGAAGGCTGGGCACCGCTGGATGTTTATGAGGAGATCTGCCGTAAGCGCGGATTCTTATTGCGTGGCAACGATTTCGATTATACCCGCTGTGCCTCGGTCCTGCTGGATGAATTCAGAGGCGGTAAGATCGGACGGATCTCATTGGAGGAACCCAATGCTGAACTTTAAATGGGAAGAAGAATATCGAAATAAAGGATATACCGCAATCTGCGGAGTGGACGAAGCAGGGCGAGGCTGCCTTTGCGGACCGGTCTGCGCGGCGGCAGTGATTTTGCCCGAAGGATGGAATCATCCCGCACTTGACGATTCCAAAAAACTCACCCCCAAAAAACGGGAGGCTCTTTTTGATATCATTACCGAAAACGCCGTTGCCTACGGAATTGGCTGGGGGAGTGTGGAGGAGATCGACGAGATCAATATCCTGAACGCAGCAATGCTTGCAATGCGGCGTGCCATCCAAGCTCTGCCCGTGGAGGCGGATTTCGCTTTGGTGGACGGAAATATCGCCCGCGATTTTCCCATCCCGACCCAAACGATTATCGGCGGAGACGCCGCGTCGCCTTCTATTGCGGCGGCATCCATTCTGGCAAAGGTCTCCCGTGACCGACTTTGCGATGAAATGGAGCGGGACTATCCCGGATATGGGATCGGGAAGCATAAGGGCTATTGTACCAAGGTGCATCGCGAGGCTATTTTGCAATTGGGATCTGCGCCCATTCACAGAAAAACATTCCTAAAGAAGATATTGGGCGAATAAAATGAAGGTATACGGATTAGGCTTAAAGGGAGAGATCGCCGCCGCCAAATATCTTCGAAAAAAAGGCTTAAAAATATTAGACAAAAACTTTCAATGTCGGTTTGGTGAGCTGGATCTGATCGCTCGGGGAAAAGACTGCCTGGTTTTTTGCGAGGTCAAAACCCGCAGTGAGGGGATGATCGCCTTGCCGCAGGAAAGCGTGACCTATGCCAAGCAGCAAAAAATGATCAAAACGGCGCTTTTTTGGTTGCAGTCCCATCAATTGGATCTGCCGATGCGCTTTGATGTGATCGCTGTTACCGCCGATGCCGAGGGGCGTCTGGCGGTGGAGCATCTGGAGAACGCTTTTTCATTATGAATTATTATGCCGACCTGCATTGTGACACCCTTTGGCGGTGCTATGTCAATCGTACCGACCTTGATGACCCTGCGCTGCAGTTGACCCGCAAGCCCCCTTTTCGTCATCTGCAGACCTATGCCATCTATATTCCCGATACAGAGCCCGATCCTTATCGCTATTTTCGGGCGGTCTATGCTTATAGCGAAGAGATGCTGCGTAAGTATCCCGATATGGTACTCTGCAGGAGCGGAGCGGAGATCGACGCCGCTTTTTCGGCGGGGAAGACCCCTTATCTTTTCAGCGTGGAGGGCGGCGGATTTTTCGGCAGAGATGCGGAAAAAAACCGCCGCATTGTATGGGAATTGAAGAAAAAAGGGATCGCTTTTCTTTCCCTTTGCTATAATAAAGGAAATGCATTGGCGGGCGGTGTCCATAGTGAGGGCGGTCTGACCGCTTTGGGGAAAGAGGTGGCGCTGATGCTGCGAGAAGCGGGGATCAGTCTCGATCTTTCCCATCTTAATTTTCGCTCGGCTGATGACCTCTTGGCGTTATTGCCGGATTATGTGGTGGCGACCCATTCGGATTGCTATGCTTTGGCAGATCATCCGCGTAACCTGACCGATGAGCAGATCAAAGCGTTGATCGAGCGGCACGGCTTAATGGGAATCAACTTTTTCCCACCCTTTTTAACGAATAAGAAAAATGCGTGTATTTCCGATATTCTGCTGCATATCCGCCATATTTTGAACCTGGGTGGACGGGATATCCTTGCTTTCGGCAGTGATTTCGACGGAATTGACCGCGTTCCAGACGATCTGCCCAACCTTGCGGCGTTGCCGCGGCTTGGCGATCTTTTGAGCGAGCAGATTCTCTATGGAAATGTTAAGCGATATTTAGATACAAATTTGAAATAAAAAAGCGCCGAGACGATCGGCGCTCTTTCGGAAAGTTTTACTTCTCCTGATAAGTTTTGCAGAAGGTATCGGAGGAGCTATGGCAATTTGCGCAATTGCTGACCTCGATTTTTTCTGCGGTGCACTTATCTTCGGTGGTGTGGTACCGGCAGTTGGTTACCTTGCAGTCCACGCCGGAATTAACAGATTTCATCATTTGTTTTCGCACTCCTTTCCGAAACATAGTATGACCTCAATTTTAAGGATTATTCAAAGTATAAGGAGGTGATCGTTATGGCAATTTATGTGTTGGGTGATCCCCATCTTTCCATGTCTGTGGATAAGCCGATGGATATCTTCGGCGGACGCTGGGAAAACCATCCGGAAAAAATTAAAAAAGCCTGGCTTGAGCGGGTGGGCGCGGAGGATACCGTTGTCCTTGCCGGCGATCTTTCCTGGGGGATGTCCTTGAAGGAGGCGGAGGCGGATCTGCAGTTTTTTCACGATCTGCCCGGCAAAAAAATCCTTTTAAAAGGGAACCACGATTATTGGTGGGAGACGGTCTCGAAAATGAACCGTTTTTTTGCGGAGCGTGGCTGGGAGGATTTTACCTTTCTTTATAATAACGCCGTCCCTTGCGAAGGGGTCACCCTCTGCGGCACTCGTGGCTGGGATCCGGAGAGCAGCAGCGAGCAGGATCGCAAGCTTTTGGAGCGGGAGGTGCAGCGTCTGGAGCATTCGCTTCAATCTGCACCGAGCGATAAAGAGCGGATCGTCTTTTTTCACTATCCGCCCATCGCAGGCGATAAAGCACCCTTTGAGTCGCTGCTGAAGCAGTACGGTGTCCGTCGATGCTACTACGGTCATATCCACGGCAAGGCGGCTCGTGAGTCTGATCCTTTTGTGCGGGATAAGGTTCTTTATACGTTGATTTCTGCTGATGCACTGGATTTTTTGCCCCTTTTGATCCACCCGCAAGAGGAAAATAAACAAAATCACCAAAAAAGAGCCGGATTTTGGGCGAAACTTCTCTCTCTTTTCAAAGGTAAGTGTTGACATTTTGGTGAAGAGATTATAAAATAAGTAGAGTTATGAAGGAAATTCATATGGAGGTAAAAATAGGATGACTATTAAGGAAGTAAAGAATCTGGAAAAGAGCTTGGTTGAACTGACCGTAGAGGTTAAGGGCGAGGAATTTAAAGCCGCCGTTGACGCTGCGTTTAAGAAAAACCTCTCCAAGATCACTGTCCCCGGTTTCAGAAAGGGCAAAGCGCCCCGTAAGATCGTGGAGAAGTTGTATGGCGAAGGCATCTTTTTTGAGGATGCTGTAAACGCTCTGTACCCCAAGGCTTATGAGGATGCTGTCGCAGAGGCAGGTCTGAAGGTTGTGGCTCAGCCCGAAATCGAGATCACCGAGGTGGATGGCGAGGGCTTCAGCTTCAAGGCGGTCGTTACCGTTAAGCCCGAAGTGAATGTGAAGGAATACAAAGGTTTAAAAGTCACCAAGACTGTCTATAATGTAACCGAGTCCGAAGTGAAGGCAGAGCTGGAGCGTCTGCAGAAGCAGAACGAGCGTACCGTTGTTGTGGATCGCGAGTCCAAGGACGGCGATACTGTTAATATCAACTTTGATGGCTCTGTGGACGGTGTCCATTTCGACGGCGGCAAGGGCGAGAACTATGATCTGGTTCTGGGCTCCGGCAGCTTTATCCCCGGCTTTGAGCCCCAGTTGGTCGGCAAGAAGGCCGGCGAGGACGTTAAGGTTGAGGTTACCTTCCCCGAAGAGTATCACGCAGAGGATCTGAAGGGCAAGGCTGCAATCTTTGATTGCCATATCAACGAGGTCAAGGAGACCGAGGTTCCCGAGCTGGACGATGAGTTCGCAAAGGACGTCAGCGAATTTGATACTCTGGCTGATCTGAAGAAGGATATCAGAAAGAATATCAAGGAGCAGAAGGCTCGTCAGTCCGATAACGAGCTGGATAACGCTTTGATCGATGCTCTTCTGGAGAAGACCGAGGTGGAGATTCCCGCAGCTATGATCGCGCAGAAGGTAGATAATATGTGCGGTGAGTTTGAGCAGCGTCTGGCCGGCTCCGGTCTGGATCTCAAGACCTACCTGCAGTACACCGGTATGGATCTGGATGCTTTCCGCAAGGGTATGGAGCCCGATGCTGAAAAGCAGGTCAAGGTTCGTCTGGCTCTGGAGAAGGTTGTGGAGCTGGAAGGCGTTGTCGTAGCAGAAGAGGATATCGAGAAGGAATATAAGGATATCGCTGATGCTTACGGTATGCCCGTCGAGCAGGTTAAGATGTATCTGCCCAAGGACGATATTACGATGGATTGCGCTGTTTCCAAGGCTGTTGAGCTGATCCGCACCAATGCGGAGATCACCGAGGAAAAGGCTGCTGCCAAGAAGGCTGCTGCCAAGACCGGTGAGAAAAAGCCTGCTGCCAAGAAGCCCGCTGCCAAGAAAACGACTGCCAAGAAGGACGATGCACCTAAGGCAGAGTAATTTCAATCAATAAAGGAGCATTTCTATGAGTTTAGTACCGATGGTGGTGGAGCAGACCGGTCACGGCGAGCGGTCTTATGATATCTATTCCCGACTTCTGAATGACCGTATTATTATGCTGACAGAAGAGGTAAATGATACCACCGCAAGCTTGGTTATCGCCCAGCTGCTGTATCTGGAGGGTCAAGACCCCGATAAGGATATCAGCTTCTATATCAATTCACCGGGCGGATCCGTTACTGCGGGGCTTGCCATCTTCGATACGATGCAGTATATCAAGTGTGATGTATCTACGATCTGTATCGGTATGGCGGCAAGTATGGGTGCCTTCCTTTTGGCTGCAGGCGCAAAGGGAAAGCGGTACTGCCTCCCCAATAGTGAGGTGATGATCCATCAGCCTCTGGGTGGGATTATGGGTAGTGCCACCGATGTGGAGATCCGCTCAAGAAATCTGAAAAAGACCAAGGATAAGCTGAATCGGATGCTGGCTGATTTTACCGGCAGAAGCCTGGATGAGATCGTCCGCGATACGGATCGGGATAACTTCCTTTCCGCCGAGGAGGCCAAAGCATACGGCTTGGTCGATGAGGTTATTGCTCATAGATAAAAGATAAGGAAGGGAATCTATGATTCCCTTCCTTTTTAAAACTGAAATTACAGGAGTACATTATGGCTGAAAAGAAAACTTGCGCCTTTTGCGGACGCTCTCATAAAGAAGCCAATATGATCGAAGGTATCGACGGGCTGATTTGTACGGATTGCGTGGAGCTTTGTATGAATATTATGCTGGAGAATGGGTATCAGCCCAATCTCCATACGCCCCAAAAGCCTTCCAAAAAGCAGGACGAGGAGATCCACGTTTATAAGCCTCAAGAGATCAAGCAGTTTTTGGATGAATATGTCATCGGGCAGGATCGGGCAAAGATCGCCCTTTCCGTTGCGGTGTATAACCACTATAAGAGAATCCTCAATATGGATAAAAGCACCGACGGGGTGGAGCTGCAAAAGAGCAATATCCTACTGGTGGGTCCCACCGGTAGCGGTAAGACCTATCTTGCCAAGACGTTGGCGAAGATCCTCAATGTTCCCTTTGCCATCGCCGATGCCACCACGCTGACCGAGGCGGGCTATGTGGGCGAGGATGTGGAGAATATCCTGCTCAAGCTGCTGCAGGCGGCGGATTTCGATGTGGAGCGGGCGCAAAAGGGTATCATCTATGTGGATGAGATCGATAAGATCGCCCGTAAGAGTGAGAATGTTTCCATCACCCGCGATGTCAGCGGTGAGGGAGTCCAGCAGGCACTCTTGAAGATCGTGGAGGGTACGGTCTCCAATGTGCCCCCTCAAGGCGGACGAAAGCATCCCAATCAGGAATTTATTCCGATTGATACGTCCAATATCCTCTTTATCTGTGGTGGCTCCTTTGACGGAATCCAAGGGGTCGTGTCCAAGCGGATCGGAAAATCTGCGCTGGGCTTTGGCGCCGAGGTGCAGAGCAAGGAAGGTCCTTCCTTGAGTGAGATCTATCAGAAGATCGAAAGCCACGATATTGCAAAATACGGTGTAATTCCCGAGCTGGTGGGGCGGTTGCCGATCTTGGTTTCCCTTGATGAGTTGGATGAAGAGGCGATGCTCAGAATTTTGACCCAGCCGAAGAATGCCATCGTTAAGCAATATAAGAAACTCTTTGAATTAGACGGTGTAAAATTACACTTTACAGATGAAGCTCTGGCCGCCATCGCAGAAAAGACCATTAAGCAAAAGACCGGTGCTCGTGGCTTGCGCGCCATTATTGAAAACGCAATGATGGATGTAATGTACCGCGTTCCTTCAATGGAGGGTGCCACCGAGGTTACGGTGGATCGGGATTTTATTATGGGCGAGGGCGAGATCAAAATCAAGTATAATGGGGGAGAGGCGTAATGGAAAGCAATTTCTTCTCTATGCTGTTTCGTATGAAATATATTGATCGCTGGGCGTTAATGCGTAATTCTCGGCAGGAGACGCTGACAGAGCATACCTTGGAAACGGCAATCCTTGCGCACGCTTTGGCGACTATCGGCAATAAGCGATGCGAGAAAACCTACTCCGCTGACCGCGCCGCAGTGCTGGGGCTCTTTCACGATGCCCACGAAATCCTTACAGGCGATATGCCTACCCCTGTAAAGTATCAAAACTTCACAATCGAAACTGCCTTTAAAGGGGTAGAGGCGGCAGCAAATCAAACGCTGCTTTCTATGCTGCCGAAGGATCTGGAGGCTGAATACGCTCCGCTTCTGCAGGAACAGGATGATGAACTCAAACCGCTGGTCAAAGCGGCTGATAAACTCTCCGCTCTGATCAAATGCATTGAGGAGCGTAAGGCGGGAAATATGGAGTTTCGGATGGCGGAGCAGTCCATTCGGGAAATTCTGAAAAAAATGCCCTTGCAGGAAGTGCAGATCTTTTTGGAAGAATTCCTACCCGCCTTTGAATTGACCTTGGATGAAATGAGATAAGAAAAGCACCCATTTTACAATGGGTGCGTTTCTATTGGCAAAACTTACGGATTATTTTTAAAACCAGTATCAATCATAGAACCGTCCCCTGATTGTCGTCCCCTGATTGTTAATCTGAAATTGGACATAGATAACCAGTATTGTGTCAGATGGTGGGGGTTTGATAATTTTGAAGTGATATCTAAAGGTGGCAAGAAACTTGATGAGATAAGGAGGCTCTACGATGAATATAAGCAAAAAGGACAAGATGTTCTTTCTGATGGAAGAAATGGAAAAAGTGAATATATCAGGCGAAGATATAGTGGGGATGTTGTCAATGCTGAAAAACGAAAAAGCGATAGACGAACTGATACGGTATATCGTGAATACGCCGAATTTAACAAAAGAAAAAGTAGTAAAGGCTTTGACTATAGTAACGAGAGGGTAGAAAATATCAACGACCTTTACCACCGCCTGACCGCCTTGGTTCGGGGTGAAGAGGTAGCGGTGGCTGACGGTGCCGGGAATGGATCTGATTTCGATATCGATGCCTACGAAGATCGGGAGTTTACCTATTCCGATGCCGAGCAGGTGCGAGCCGAGAATGATGGCGCGGATTCTGCCCGGAATTTTGAGTGGATGACTTCTGATGAGCGGGACGCCGAAGCTCGGCAGATGCAGGCGGATATCACAATCAGGGGACGGTTTCGTGATTGAAAATAGGTTTTACCAATAGAAAAGCACCCATTGCAAAATGGGTGCTTTTCTATTGGCAAAACTTACGGATTATTTTTAAAACCAGTATCAATCATAGAACCATCCCCTGATTGTACAGTATCAATCATAGAACCGTCCCCTGATTGTTGGATTTAAATAATATTCAAAGTGAAGATGGTGCCGTTGTTGTTTACAACAAAAAAGCGACACACCGCAAGTTAGATGACGGACGGCAAAATGTTCCGCCAGCTGTTAACGATGTGTCACTTAATATTAGTATATCCAATCCATCGGAAAATGTCAACAAGGAAAGACAGGGGGAAGACAGGGGACCGTCCCCTGTCTTTTGATATTGCCCCAATAAAAAAGGTGGAGGGGGCGATCAAATTCGCCCCAACAACCACCATTAATAGTATACGCCAAACAGATTCAAAAAGTCAAGATGTTTTAGAAAAAAAGACAGGGGACGGTCCCCTGTCTTTTCAAAAACTTCATCTTTATTTTTATCAAATAACGATGAATAAAAAACAGTATTGACATTTTGGCTCGCTTTGGTTACTCTAATTATAGAGTAGTTTTCTTTAACGTCTTGGATGTACGCCTGGCGGATTTGTTTCAAATCAGCGAGATATTGAGAACTGCTCATTTTTTATCAATAGCACCTTTTAAACCGTACAAGTTTGGAATTTCATCAATTCCAAATTGTGATCCGTAAGTCACCACAGAAAAATTTGTTTTGGGTGCATCAAATTGACATAAAAAGAAAGACAGGGG
>JAZQAQ010000164.1:0-6184 GCA_045545255.1 Eubacteriales bacterium
ACAAAGGTGACACCGAACTCGCGGCTGCCCTTTTGGAGTTGGGAGATGATCCGCTCGTAGGCGGTGTGCCAGATCTCAGGGGTGATGGGTGCCACGGTAAAGGGCGGATCGGGCATCTTCTTGACGGTGAAGCCGTCCTTGGTGACCGTACCGGTGGAAAGTGCCGGCAGGATGGAATAGCCGGCGGCCATATCTGCAAAGGCCAAGGGTACCGTCGCCATACAGACACCGTGATCCGCCATCCCAACGAACATCGGGAAGTTCAGACGGCACCAGTGGATGACGTCCGGCTCGGTGACCGAGAGCATCAGCGCCACGTTTTCACCGGTGACCTCGGTATAGCTCCTTTCCATTGCCTCCGAGGGAGAAAGGCCTTCCTCAAAGATCTTCATGCTGACGTTTTGGGCGACGATGTCGGTCTTATGATAAAGATAATTACCGTCATGGAGTTCCGGATGCTTGATACTGGGTTCAGCCTTTACCGCACTCTTCAGCTCATAGCCGGCAGCTAAAATCTCCCTGATCTTGGGCGGGATCTCGGTGTGGTTTCGTTCATTACAGCAACCGTTGATGCCGTTGGCGATGAGGGCGGTCAGCACCTCCCCGTCCTTTTCGTGGGTAAAGGGATGCGCCCAGCTATCCCAGCTCCCGCCGGGGGTGCGGCTGTGGATGATGCCGATGTTACCGGGCAGATCCATGGCGTCGGTCTCCGTCAAAAGGCGGTCTAAATTACCCGCCAGCTTGCGGTAATGAATTTTGCCCTCGTGGAGGGTGGCAATGCCGGTATAGCAGCCTGCATCGATGCCTTCGGTCTTGCGCAGCATCTCAATAATGAGGGGCGCTGCCCGTTTCGTGCCGTTATAGCCTGCGATAATACACATAAAAACCTCCGATTGTTGTTTTTGATTTTATTATAACAGACAGATTAAAAATGTGTTAGGTTTTTTTCGAGATAAACTTGTATAAAAGATAGATTTTCGATATGGCTTGACTTTTTTGTTTATGAATTCTATAATTATATAATAATGCTATATATAGGAGGCAACAAATGCTTACATCGATTGAAAAGAAAAAAAGACCGATCCGCGTGATGCAATTCGGCGAGGGTAATTTCCTGCGCGCCTTTGCAGACTATATTCTGGAGACTGCCAACGAAAAGGGCATCGCCGATACCAATGTGGCGATCATCAATCCCCTGCCCTTCGAGCTGCCGGAGCGGTTTGCTAAGCAGAATTGTACATATAATGTTGTTGTCCGCGGACTGCAGGACGGCGAGAAGGTGGACCGTGAGCGGATCATCACTTGTGTGGATCGCGCCATCAGCCCTGTCAGCGAGGCTGAAGCCTATCGGGAGGTTTATCTTTCCCCCGAGCTGCGGTTTGTTATTTCCAATACCACCGAGGCAGGCATCGTACTGGATCGGGAGGACGATTATAATCTGCCCTATCCCAAGAGCTTCCCCGGTAAGGTGACCAAGCTTCTGCACGAGCGTTTCCTCCATTTCAAGGGTGCTGCCGATAAGGGGTTATTCTTTATGCCGGTAGAGTTGATCGAGGAAAACGGTACCAACCTCAAGCGCTGTGTGCTGGAGCTTGCCAAGATCTGGAATCTGGGCGAGGAATTTGTCGCTTGGGTCGAGGAGGCTTGCGTTTTTGCCAATACCTTGGTTGACCGTATCGTTTCCGGTTATCCCTTTGATACCATCGGTCAGTATGATGAGAAGCTGGGCTACCACGATGACCTGCTGGTCGTTACCGAGCCCTATCATCTCTGGGTCATCGAGGCAGATCCCCGCTTGCAGAAGGAGCTGCCCCTGGATACAGTGATGCCCAATGTGGTATTCGCTCCTGTCCGCCCCTATCGTGAGCGCAAGGTGCGCCTGCTCAACGGCAGCCATACCATCCTGACCCCCGTTGCCCTCCTTTGGGGCAAGACCTATGTACGGGAGTGTATGGGTGATAAGGAACTGGCTGCTTATCTGGAAAAGGCAGTAATGGAAGAGATCCTGCCCGGCATCGATTGCCTGCCCCGCGAGGAGCTTTTGGAGTTCTACCACGCGGTAGAGGAGCGGTTTGCCAATCCCTTTATGGATCACGCGCTGAAATCCATCAGCCTGAATACCGTCTCCAAGTATCACGCGAGAGTTCTTCCCTCTGTTCAGGCGTACTATGAAGCCAATAAAAAGGCTCCCCGCCTGCTGACCTTCGCTTTCGCCGCCACCTTGGCATATATGACCTTGGCTGAAGACGTTCAGGATACCGACGACGTATTGGCATTCCTCGCCGCGCATCGCAATGACGATGCAGAGGCACTTCTGAATGCAGTATGGGCAGAAGGTCTCTTTACCAAGGAGATGCAGGAGCTGCCCGGCTTTGCCGATCTGGCACTGGCTGATCTGAAGGCGATCCGCAGCGAAGGCATCGTGGCTGCTCTGAAAAAGGCAATGGAGGCATAAAAATGAAGGACTTTTTGCAGCTGAACGCGCGCGATAATGTGCTGGTTGCCTGCAGGGATCTGGAGCAGGGCGAGGTGCTGGAAAACGGCATCAAGGTACTGGAAAAGATCCAGAGAGGGCATAAGATCGCAGCAAAGCGTATCGCAAAGGGTGAGGACGTCGTGAAATACGGCTACCCCATCGGCGCCGCCTCCGCGGATATCGAGGTGGGCTGCTGGATCCATACCCATAACGTCAAGACCAAGCTTTCCGAGAATACGGAATATGTTTATAATAAGCGGAGCTGTACCCTCCCCGAGGTGGCACCCGATACCTTTATGGGCTACCGCCGTGAAAACGGCGGGGTCGGCATCCGCAACGAGATCTGGATCATCCCCGCCGTCGGCTGCGTCAATAAGATCGCCGAGAATATGGCAAAGATCGCTTCCGAGAACCTGCCGGAGAATGTGGACGGCGTTTTCGCTTTTCCCCATCCTTACGGCTGCTCCCAGATTGGGGACGACCACGAAAATACCAAGCAGCTTTTGAGCGCGCTTTGCAATCATCCCAATGCAGGCGGAGTCCTGCTTCTGGGTCTGGGCTGCGAGAATAATCAGATCGAAGCAATGCTTCCCTTGATCCGCGAGGATCGGATGAAGCGCGTCCGTACGCTGATCTGCCAGCAGGTCGAGGACGAGATGGAAGAGGGCGCAAAGCTGATCGAGGAGCTGAAGGTACTCTGCAGTAAGGACAAGCGCGAGCCTGTCCCCGTCAGTGAGCTGATCGTCGGCCTCAAGTGCGGCGGATCGGACGGATTTTCCGGCATCACCGCCAATCCCTTGGTGGGAGCCTTCTCCGACTTGATGGCAGCGCAGGGCGGTTCCACCCTTCTGACCGAGGTGCCGGAGATGTTCGGTGCAGAAAATCCCCTTCTTGCCCGCAGCCGTGACGAGGAGATCTTCCGTCAAGGCGTGGAGATGATCGAGGATTTCAAAAACTATTACCGCAAGAATGAGCAGCCGATCTATGAGAATCCCTCCCCCGGCAATAAGGCGGGCGGTATCACGACTCTGGAGGAGAAATCTCTGGGCTGTATTGAAAAAGCAGGCTCCAGCGAGATTCAGGCAGTGCTGAAGTATACTCAGCCCGCCACTGTCAAGGGGCTGCAGATCCTCAGCGCACCCGGCAACGATCTGGTCGCCACCACAACTTTGGCGGCGTCCGGCGCTCATCTGGTGCTCTTTACCACCGGTCGCGGTACTCCTTTTGCAGGGCCTGTCCCCACCGTCAAGATTTCCACAAACAGTGATCTTTATCGGCGCAAAGCCAACTGGATCGACTTCAATGCAGGCGTCCTGCTGGATGAGGTGGATATGGCGACCTTGGCGCAGGAGCTTTACGATTATGTACTCAAGCTGGCATCCGGTGAGGCGGGTGTCAAGCAGGAGAGCCGCGAGCTGGCAATCTTCAAAACCGGCGTAACATTATAATAGAAAAAGAGAAGGCATCGCCTTCTCTTTTTTAAATAATAAAGAAAAAAACGAAAAATTCCGCGCTGCTGCGCGGAATTTTTTAAATATTCGTTATTATTTTGTATCCTCCGGCGGGACTTGGCGCGCCAAGGAATGGTTACTATAGGAGGGATCCTCCGTTACCTCCCGCAGCACTTTGATAAAGGGCGGGATGGTAAATTCTTCGTTTTCCGATTTCAGCTCCACCTCCATCACCGCCTGACGGCTCCAGAAGGGGAAGATATCAATCTCAAAGGTATGCCCGTCGTAGGGCAGGCAGTAGCGGGTCTTACGGATGGTTTGCCGACGGGGGTCACGGGCGGCAAGACGACGGTTATATTCCTCCTCCGTCAGCTCTCGCTCGATTTCGATACGACGCAGAGCGGTCACATTCCGCTTGCAGGTCTCTATATAGGTTACTATGCCGCGTTCCTCGGTGCGGCGCACACGAACAGACCCCTCCGATGCGGTCAGATAGGTCTGGGAAATTTCTTTGATCTTGCAAAGGGTGCCGAGATTTAAAAGATCGGGACGAAGGATCAAAAATTTTCGTTCAATCTCATACGGGGGCATTTTCTCACCTCGAAATGGTTATTCTTACGGCTCTTCAGCTTTAAAAGGGTAAATCTATACACCTAACTACATTATAAGCCGTTGAAAAGTAAAAATCAAGGAAAATTGACAATTTATTCGCAAAATGTTATGATAAAATATAAGAAAGGAGGGTGGTCAATGGAACCGAAGAACCATATTCCAGACGGCGTTTCGCTTGTGTTGCGGCGGATGGTAGACGCGGGATTTGAGGGTTATCTTGTGGGCGGATGCGTGCGGGATCGGTATATGGGCTACCCGCCTCACGATTACGATGTGACCACCTCTGCTCTGCCCGAGGAGATGATGGAGATCTTTCGGGGGGAGCGCATCATCGAGACCGGTCTGCAGCACGGTACGGTAACTGTGATGACCGCCGATGGACCTGTGGAGGTGACTACCTATCGGCAAGATGGAGATTATTCCGACCATCGTCATCCCGATCAGGTGACCTTTACCCGATCCCTCCGAGAGGACTTGGCACGGCGGGATTTCACGATGAACGCAATGGCGATGGATGCGGAGGGGGAGATGGTCGATCCCTTCGACGGAAGAGCCGATATTAAGGCGCGCCTGATCCGATGCGTGGGAGAGGCAGACCGCCGCTTTGAGGAGGATGCACTGCGAATTCTGCGTGGTTTGCGGTTTGCTGCCCGACTGGGATTTGACTTGGAGACCGAGACTTCTGCCGCTATGCACCGCAAAAAGCAGCTTTTAAATGAGATTGCCGCCGAGCGTGTTTTCAAAGAGCTTTGCGGACTGCTGGAGGGGGCTTATGCCGCCACTGTTCTGGAGCATTACGGCGAGGTGGTTTCCGCCGTTTTACCTCAGTTATCCTTGGAAAAGGAAAATTTGAAGCGGTTGCAAGGGTTGCCCGCCCGCAGTACCCTTCGGTTGGCGACATTGCTGACAGAGTCGGCGGCAAGCGAAGTTTTGCGTCAATTAAAGGTCTCTTCACGTTTTCGGCAGGAGGTGCTGATGCTGGTGCGGGAAGGCGGGAAGGACTGCCTGCCGGATCGCCTTTCGGTGCGCCGCCGATGCGCGGAGTTGGGTGCAGAGCATTTTATCCTGCTTTGCGAATTTCAGCAAAACGAGAAAGCCAAAAGCATTGCGGAGCAGCTCTTAAAGGAGGGGGCTTGCCTGACAATTCGGGATCTGGCGGTCAGCGGGCAGGATCTTCTGACGCTTGGGTTCAAGGGTCCTGCGGTGGGCGATGCCCTTAATTGCTTGCTGGAGCAGGTGACCGAAGAGCGACTGCCGAACGAAAAAGATATTTTACTGGAGTATTTAAAAAGATGAAAAGAACCTTTACCACCACGATGCCTGACCGGATCGGTGCCTTTTTGAAGGCAGATGAATGCATCTCCCGCTTGGGGCTGAATATCACCCGTGTCAGCTATAATAAAGCGGTGGATACCCATATGTTGTTTATTGAAGTGGAGGGCGAGGAGTCCAAGCTGGCGCAGGCGGAGCAGGAACTGACCGCCATCGGCTATCTGCAAAACAGAACCAATGCGGGCAGTGTTATGCTGATGGAGTTTCGTATGGAGGATCGCCCCGGCGCACTGCTGCCGGTACTGCAGTTGATCCATCAGTTTCACTTCAATATTTCCTATATCAGCTCCCAAGAAAACGGGACACCTTATCA
>JAZQAQ010000165.1:0-7164 GCA_045545255.1 Eubacteriales bacterium
TCTCACCAAAAGATCCTCCGTCGGGTCGGACCGATGATGGGCTGCTGTATGTGGCTTTGCGTTCAACAGCACAGCAATTTTTCCACCAAGGCCCAGCCTCTGCTCTCTGCCATCAACGCAGTCTGCACCGGCTTTAATGCATAATAATTCGAAAAGGAGTAAAAAATGAAAGCAATTTTAGTGCAAAAGGATCAATCTTTAATCTGGAGCGACGTGCCCGATCCCGTCATCAAGTCCGACGAGGTCTTGGTGGAGATCCACGCCGCTGCCCTCAACCGTGCCGATCTGATGCAAAGAGCAGGGGACTATCCCCCTCCCCCGGGCTGTCCCGAATGGATGGGCCTGGAGATCGCAGGTGTCATTACCGCAATGGGTGATGAAGCAAAGGAAAAGTCCGATTGGAAGATCGGTGATAAGGTCTGCGCCCTCTTGGGCGGCGGCGGTTATGCGGAGCAGGTGGCGGTACGCTACGATATGCTGATGCCCGTCCCTGCAAACTGCTCGATGATCGAGGCAGCCGCCATCCCCGAAGCCTTTGCTACCGCTTACCTCAACCTCTTTATCGAGGGCGGCCTCAAGGAGGGCAACACCCTTCTGATGCACGCCGGTGCCAGCGGCCTGGCAAGCGTCATCATCCCCATGGCAAAGGCCTTTGGTGCAAGGGTGATCACCTCGGTATTGGACGATGAAAAGGAGGCGGCCATCGCCCATCTGAAAGCAGACCGCATCATCAACTTCTCCCGCGAGAAGACCGCCGATGTGCTGAAGGAAGAGCTGGAAGCGGGACGCAGTGTAGACGTTACCATCGACTGCTTGGGCGGTGCGCCTATGGGCGATTGCCTGCCCTACCTGACCCACGGTGCACGCTGGATCATGATCGCCGCCTTGGCAGGCACCAAGACCGAGATCGACTTGAAGAATATTTACGTCCGTAACGTGCGGATCATCGGCTCCACCTTGCGCTCCCGCACCCCCGATATGAAGGCATATATCCTTTCCGAGCTGGTCAAGAACGTATGGCCCAAGATCGAAGCAGACCTTGTAAAACCCACCATCTATAAGACCTTCCCCATCACCGGAGCTGAAGAAGCCCAAGCCGTGATGGAGCGCGGCGAGAGCGTCGGCAAGATCGTCCTGATCGTCAAATAAGCATAAAACCCTACGGGGTTAGCACACCGAAAGACTCTCAAAAAAGAGTGCAGATTTCGTCAAAACACCTCGAAGTCGTATGTGATACTACGAGGGGTGTTTTGGCGAAAAGCAGAAAAATTTCAATCAAAATCCGCATCATAATGTGGATTTTTTCCTTATAAAAAAACAGCAAGAAAGAGTAGAAACTTTTCCTTGCTGTTTTCTTTAAATATTCGTACTAACCTTGCTTTTTCTTATTTTTCTGCGGTCTGTGCCTTTTTTGACAGTCTTATTTATAAAGGCTTTCTTTGCCCTTAATGGTAAGTGCTTCCTCACCCAGATATTCAACCACATCCATTCCGAGGAACTGCGCCAGATCGCGCATCTCGGCAACGGTATTGACGTTGATATTGATGCCGTTCTTCATCCGGTCTGCAACTGCCTCGATCTCCTTCTCGCCGTGGGTATAGATGCGATCCTTACCCTCTGCCTTGGGAGAATTACGCAGTTCGTTGAGATAAGCGGAGAAATGCTCCTTGATCGCTTCAGCATCCCCAAAGATCTTGGGATCGATGACCATAAAGCCGTGGCAGATGCCGCCCTTGCCCCCCACATTGGTCTTATCGGAGGTGGTGCCGAGAGAAAGGATGGAGCTGAAGAGCTCTGCTACCATACCCCAGCCGTAGCCCTTATGGCTGCCGCTATCCTCTACAGAACCGCCCAGAGGCAGGATGCCGCCGCCTTCTTTATTAATGATGCAGCCCAGTACTCTTGCCGCGTCGGTGGACTCATTACCGGTGGAATCGATTGCCCAGCCATCGTGCAGGGGCTTATCCAGCTTATTATAAACCTCCAGCTTCCCGCGGGTTACCACGGTGGTGGAAGCATCAAAGAAGAAGGGGGTGGGCTCTGCGGGGCAAGCGATTGCAATGGGATTGGAGCCCAGCATTGCCTGACGACCGAAGGTGGGAACCATAATGGCGGTGGTATTGGTGGTGGAGATACCGATCAGCCCCTGGTCGCAAGCCATCTTGGAATAGTAGCCGGCGATGCCGTAGTGGGTGGAGTTACGGACGGTGACGATGGCGATACCGGTCTTTTTCGCCTTCTCGATCGCCATCTCCATTGCCTTATGACCGATGACCTGACCCATACCGTCGTGACCGTCGATCACCGCGGAAACGGGAGTCTCAAATACCACCTCGGGCTCTGCCTCAACCTTGATCAGACCCTTGGCGATATCTTTATGATAGCGCACCAATCTCTGGGTGCCGTGGGAATCAATGCCGTAAAGATCTGCCAGCAGCAGGACATCGGTGATAATGCCCGCATCTGCCTTCTTAAATCCGAACTTTTCGAAAGCATCGTCGCAGAATTTCTTCAACTGCGCATAGGAATAATTCATATAATTGCTCATATTTATACCTCTCATATAATTTTTATCTCATTATAATACATTTTATCTGCAGTGTCAATGGATCAGCAGATCTCCCTGACCTATCTCAAAAACATAATCTCCGGACTGCAAAAGTTTTGTCACTCCAAAGGAGTCAGCAGGCAGGCTCTTTGCCCGCAATGCACATAAGCCGTCGTGTCCTCGGTCTGCGTGATGGAAGTCTGACCCTACAGTGATCAAGGTCAGCCCCTTCTTTTTAAATTCCACTGCCGCCTTTCCCACCCGAGAGTTATGGTTGGGATGCAGATTATAAACCTCCACACCATCCAGAAGAGCGGGATCCACCAATTCCATCTTATCTCGCATCGGATGCGCCTGAATGAAAAGGCTGTTCGGCATTTGATAATTCTTACGGAAATATTCGATGCCGAGGGGAAGCAGGTCATAAATCTCCCGCAGCATCTTTCGATCCACGCCATAGATCAGATAGTCGTTTCTATTCTCCGTGAACCGAATCTCCGCTCCAAGATACACCCGCAAGCCCAGCTCCGCGCCACGGCGGGCAGTTTCCTCATAATCCGCAAAAAAAGCGTCCAGATATTCCTCGGCATTCCGCTCTTCCTTCCATTGGAAATGGTTGGTCAGCACAAGGGCGTCATAGCCCAAATTATGATAAATCTCCGCCATAGAAGTGGGCGAAACATCGCTGCAGCCACTGGCGGGATAGGTATGTGCATGCAGCTCGATCCGCATCTTATATGCCTTTGCAAGCTGTGCCTTTATTTCTTTTAGATTCATTCCATAAACCTCGCTGAAAATTTATTAAAACTCTACTATTCTTTTCTTTATTTTATGAGATAAACAGTCTGATATTGCTTCAGTAAAAATGCTTCGGAATTCCAATCCACCTGCTCAAGCCGATGCTCTGCGTCAATGAGATACACCGCAAAGCCCTCGAGCTCGGTCTCAAGGGTGCGATCCTCGCCGATATTGGTGATCATCACCGCATGCTCCTTGCCGTCGGTGGCGGCGACGGCGTAAACGCCCTCTTCCTCCACCTTGCATTCTGCCTGATTTCCCAGTACATAGAGTTCACCAAAAGCCTTAAAGGAATAATAAGTGCAGGCAGGCTCACCTGTCATATTATTAAACATCGCACCGTAGATGGGGCGCGGCACAAAGCTTGCCTTATAGTACATCATCATATCCACCGGCAGGTTCTGCATCGCCAGCATAGCTGCAGCATTGGTGGCGGCTGCATAGGCGGTATTAAAGTTTTCTACGCCGTAAGCACCATTCCATTCGTTGTAATGGGTCTCAGTTTCGGTAAAGCCGTAGGAATCCAGCGCATCGCGGAAGATTTTCGGCATCTTGAGATTATGCTCAAAATCCCAATAGGAGTGCCAGCTAAAGAAATCCAGGGGTGCCCCCTGCTCCTTCACATACTTTAGAAACCCGTTAAAAAACTCCATTCTGTACTCAGCGGCACCTGCGGCACGCTCCGGCAGTTCCTCATCCATAAAATAGCCATACATCGTGCAGCAGCCATAGCCGCCAATCTTGATGGTATCCCCAAAGCAGGCTCTTAAATGCTTGGCGGTAACGGTATACAGTTCGAAAAATTCTTCCTTCGAGCCTGTCCAGCACTGGTTGGCTCGGTGAACCGGCGCACCCGGCACCCCGTTCTCAGGCTCGTTCCAGATATCCCAATACTCGATGCTGTAGTGAAAACCCTCTGCCCAGCCTTCGTTATAGTGACGGATGATATGCTCGCAGATTCTTGCCCATTTGCCGAAATCGGCGGGAGGATTGATGTGGCGAGGCTTGACCCCCAGCTTTCTGACATCATTTTCAATGGTGACGCCCAAGCGAAAATAAGGCTTGCACCCATACTCCACCAGCCCCTTGATCAAAATATCCGTATAGACAAAATCATAAGAAGCGGGATCGGTCTCATCCTTTTCAAAATTAGGGAAAATACGAGGGATATCCACCATAGGACGAATGGCATCCCCACCCATATCGTGCAAGCGGCTATAAGGAATATGCGCCTCCTGCAGATAATGAAAATTCTCAACATTTCCCCCTCTCAAGGGCGCGCCGTTAACAGCGTGCATCGGCTTGATCTTGCCGATGATTTTACCAAAATCTACTCTCATCATTGTTATCCTTTCCCCTCTGTTTTCTCCATTGTATCAAATCTGCTTTAAAAGTCAATGGACAAAACGACCATTTGGGACAAATCGATCATCAATTTTATTATTCGGAAAAAGCCACACCGAATACGGACGAAAAATAGAAACATCCGTGCTGTAAAAAAAGACCTGTTCATCATCGATGAACAGGTCTTTTTGTATGCTTTTTAAAGATTTTGCATCAGGTAGTCGGCAAACTCCCGACAGGTGGCATTTTCCGCAGTTCCGTTGGCGACCATCGCGCTTTGGGGAGCGGTACAAATTTCCAACGCCCGTTCCAGTCGCTCGGCGGCATCAGGCTTTGCGATATGCCGAAGCAGCATCGCAATGGCTTTCAAAATACTGGCGGGATTGGCATACTCTCCCAAGCCCTGCTCCATCAATCGGGGCGCAGAGCCGTGGATCGCCTCAAACATAGCGTACCGATCCCCCATATTGGCACTGCCGGCAGTCCCCACGCCACCTTGCAGTTGCGCCGCCTCGTCGGTGATGATATCCCCGTAGAGATTGGGCAGGAGAAAGACCTGAAACCGACTGCGGATCGTCTCATTCACTAAATTAGCGGTCATAATATCGATATACCAGTCCTCCGCCGTAATGTCGGGATACTCCTCCGCGATCTCGTGGCAGATACGGCTGAAATTGCCGTCAGTCTTTTTCATAATATTCGCCTTGGTCACGATGGCGACTTGGGTCTTTCCGTTATTTTTTGCATACTCAAAAGCGGCACGCGCGATACGGCGGGTGCCCGCATCGGTGGTGACCTTAAAGTCCATCGCCAGCTTATCGGGGATCTCAACGCCCCGACTGCCCAGTACATATTCACCCTCACTGTTTTCCCGAAAGAAGATCCAATCGATGCCCTCATTCGGCACCTGCACCGGGCGCACATTGGCGTAAAGATCCAGTTCCCGACGCATAGCAACATTGGCACTTTCCAGACTGCCGCCGTGGGGGGTGGTGGTCGGGCCCTTGAGGATAACGTCGCATTCCTTGAGCGCGGCAAGAGTCTCTTCGGGGATCGCCTTGCCCGCCGCCAGACGCGCCTCCAGGGTCAACCCCTCTATGGTACGAAGCTCCACGCTGCCGGATGACAGTTCGTCCTTCAAAAGAACACGGAGCACCCGCTCACCCTCACGGGTGATAATGGGTCCGATGCCGTCCCCGCCACAGATACCGATGACGGTCTTTTTTATTTTAGTAAAATCCTTCGCCTGACCGCCGGCGGCGATCCGTTCCTGACGCGCCAACTGCTCGACCAAAAGAGCACGAAACTGCTCTACTGCTTGATCGATATATTTTTCCATTATGCATTCTCCTTTTTGGTATAAGCCAGAAGGCTCCCCGCCTTCAGAATGGCTTTCTGTCGGTCGGTAAAACTGCAGACCAACGGGACCTCGATTTCCTTCGTTTCATCCAGCAGCATCATTCTGCCGCTCTCCATACCCACGTAGATTTCCTTAATGGACAAGCGATCTCCCTGCTCGATCTTATCGTAGTCCTTCGGATCTTCAAAGGTCAGCGGCATAATACCGGCATTGATCAGATTGGCGATATGGATACGGGCAAAGCTTTTGGTGATGACTGCCCGAACCCCCAGATACAGAGGGACCAGCGCAGCGTGCTCCCGAGAGGAGCCCTGCCCGTAGTTGACACCGCCGACGATAATGCTCTCCCCTGCCGCCTTTGCCCGCTCCGGAAAGGTCTCGTCGCAGACACCGAAGCAAAACCGAGAAAGATAAGGGATATTGGAGCGGTAGGGCAGAATTTTTGCCCCCGCCGGCATAATATGGTCAGTGGTGATATTATCTCCCACCTTCAGCACCAGCTCCGCAGATAAGGTATCTGCCTGAGGCTTGGCTTCGGGGAACTTTTTAATGTTGGGACCGCGCAGGATCTCCACTTCTTCCCCGAGGGGGGCAGGGGACAGGATGGCGCTGTCGTCGATTTTAAACTTCTCGGGCAGCTCCACCTTGGGAGCATCGCCCAGTAAATTGGGATCGGTGATATACCCCGTAAGAGCGGCAGCCACTGCCGTTTCGGGAGAGACTAAGTAGACCTTGCCGTCGGCTGTCCCACTGCGACCCTCAAAATTTCGATTGAAGGTTCTGAGGCTGACGCCGCCGGAATTGGGGGAAAAACCCATCCCGATACAAGGCCCGCAGGCACACTCCAGCACCCGAGCCCCGCTGGCAAGGATATCCGAAAGCGCGCCGCAATCGGCGAGCATCGCCAAGACCTGCTTGGAGCCGGGAGAGATGGAGAGGCTTACATCGGACGAGACGGTCTTACCCTTTAAAAGCGCCGCCACCTTCATTAAATCCAAGAGAGAGGAATTGGTGCAGGAGCCGATGCAAACCTGATCCACCTTTGTTCCCTTGAGAGCGGAGACCGGCACCACGTTATCAGGACTGTGGGGGCAGGCGATCAACGGTTCAAGGG
>JAZQAQ010000166.1:0-3546 GCA_045545255.1 Eubacteriales bacterium
ATTTTAATGAAGCGGCTGGGCGTGCCGGTGGTCACGGTGATCACAAAGGGTGCCTTCCACCGCGATCCGCTGTATAATATGCTTCAGGTGCGGGATGTGCAGGTCAGCGCGCACGTAAAATGCATTGCCACCGCCGAAGAGGTGAAGGAGAAATCGGTGGAGGAGCTGGACGCTTTGCTTGCAGACGCCTTTTCCTTTGATAATTTTGCTTGGCAGCGGGATCAAAAAATTGCCATCGACGTCCCCTATCGGGCAGACGGACTTCATAGAATCCTTTATAAATGTCCCCACTGCGGGGCGGAAAATCGGATGGAGGGCAAGGGCATTCATCTGACCTGCCACGCCTGCCAAAAGCGGTGGACGATGGACCCCTACGGGCAGCTTTCGGCAGAGGAGGGTGAAACCGAATACCCCCATATCCCCGACTGGTATGGGTGGCAGCGGGAGAGCGTGCGAAAAGAGCTGGAGGAGGGCACCTACCGTCTGGACACGGAGGTAGAGATCGCCATTCAGGTCAATTTGGACGGAGTCTGCAAGATCGGCAAAGGTCGGCTGATCCACGATCAGGACGGATTTCACCTGATCGGTGCTGACGGAAAATTAGACTACCGCCAGTCCCCCATTTTTTCCCATACGCTTTACGCCGATTACTATTGGTATGAGATCGGGGATGTGATCGGAATCGGAAACAATGAGTTTTCTTATTTCTGCTTCCCGCCCCAAGACGTCTCGGTCACCAAAGCCCGACTGGCGACAGAGGAGCTCTACAAAATGAAAAAGCAGCCCCGCAGAGCCCGCTCATAGAAAAAATACGGGGCTGTAAAAAAACCTGCGTTTTTTATAGCAGATCAGAGGGAAGGCTGCCGGTATATTTTTTGAAAACATTGGTGAAATAGGAGAAGTCCTCAAAGCCGCAGCGGAGGGCGACCTCCTTGACGGTATACTCCCCGCTCAACAGCAGCTCCTTCGCATATTCACAGCGAATGAGGCTGATATAATTGATCATCGTATAGCCGGTGATCCGCTTGAAGATGCGCAGAAAGTAATATTTACTCAATCCCACATAGTCGGCGACCTCATCGACGGTCACCTTTCTGCCTAAATTCTTCTTCATATATTCAATGGCACTGCGGATATGCTCAAAGGCGGCGTCCTCATAGAAGGCAGGCTCCTTTTTGGGCGTACTGTGCCGACGGCACAAATAGACCAGCAGCTCCAGCACTCTGCTTTTGACAGCGGCTTCTCTGAAGGGCTTTTCGGGACGGGCAAGATATTCCTCCATCAGTTCATCCAAACGACAGTTCAATGACTCCTCCCGAAGCAAGGGGGTAAACTGCAGCTTATCGGTATCGATGCCGTGGTTCTTACAAAAGCTATGGTCAATGATGAGGCAAAAGACGTTCATTCGTTCTTTGGGGCAGACCTGATGCGCGGTATAGGAATTGACCACCACCACATCCCCCGGCTTCACCTGCTCGGTACGGCCGCCGCAAACCACCGCGCCGCTGCCCTCCAGAATATAGAGCAGCTCTATATTCTCGTGGATATTAAAGACCCCCCGTCGGCTAAGCCAAGAGCAATGGATAATCATCGGCAGCTCTTTATCCCTCAGAATGTGGGGTTCAAAGACTGCCTTGGACAATATATTTTGATTCATAGGCAATATCACCTCTTGTACTTTTCCGTTTCATTATATATAATAAAGTTAAGAATAGCAAGGAGGAAATTGCCATGATCCATCTGATTCCCCGGGTAAAGACCCTGGAAACCAAAGACGGCTTTCTCAAAAAGAAAGCAATATTTTACAATGCTCCCTGCGGTGACGCACGGCTGATCAAAGCACTTGGGAAGCTGGAGCAATCTGCAGACGGTACGCCGCTGACCATCGAGATCGGTGCAGAGGGCGAAGGGTACGAGCTTTGGGTAGAGGAAAACGCCATCCGTATTAAAGGCGCAGGTCCTGCAGGTGCTTTCTACGCCATCCAGACGCTGCGGCAGCTTTTTGCCCACGAGACCGTCCCTTGCCTCTACATTCAGGACAAACCCGATTTTGAATACCGCGGCTTTTACCACGATGTGACCCGCGGCAAGGTGCCCACCGTTGAGAGTATGAAATGGCTGATCGATCAGATGGCTTATTATAAGCTCAACTCTCTGCAGCTTTATGTGGAGCACGTCTATGAGTTTGAGGAGACCAAGGAGCTCATCAAAACCACCGGTTATCTCTCCTCTGCGGAGCTGAAAGAGCTGGACGCATACTGCAAGGAGAACTTCATCGAGTTCATCCCCTCTCTTTCCACCTTCGGTCATCTCTTTGAGCTGCTCAATCAGGAGCAATACGCCCATCTGCAGGTAATGAAAGGCTATAAGGCAAGTCCCAACCGCTGGATCGACCGTATGGGGCATCATACCATTGACCCCCTGCAGCCTGAAAGCATCGAGCTGATCAAAAGTCTCATCGACCAGTATGTCCCCAACTTTGAGAGCGATATCTTCAATATCTGCTGCGACGAGACCTTTGACCTGACCAGAGTATACGGCGAGAGTGAGTACGATGAAGCGCAGCTTTACGTGGACTTCGTTAAAAAGATCATTGCCCATCTGCAGAGCAAGGGCAAAAAGGTGATGATGTGGGCAGATATCCTCTTGAAGCATCCCGAGACCATCTCTGAGATCCCCGACGATATCTACTTCCTCAACTGGTGCTACAGAGCAGAGCCCCCCGAGGATACCATTATCCGTTTTTCAGAGATGAACCGCAAGCAGATCGTCTGCCCCGGTACGACCATCTGGAACCGCTTCTGTGAAAGGGTGGAGGTGGAGGAAAAGAACATCTCCCTGATGACAGAATACGGCTATAAGCACGGCGCCATCGGTGTCCTCAACACCAACTGGGGTGACTTCGGTCATACCTGCAGTCTGGAGCTTTCGATGTATGGCTTGGTACTGGGCGCAGAAAAGTCCTGGTCGGTTTCTACGCAGGTGGGCGCAGAGCTGGACGAGGCTGTGGACTTCCTGCTCTATCAGCAGGCGGGTGCTATGGCGGCTCTGCGTGAGGTCAGTGCACTGAACGATTGCATCGCTTTCCGTGAATTTGCGCTGAACTATTATAAGATCGCGTATCCCGCCTCAAGATGGCCCAGACCTGTATTGATGGCAGAGATCCCCGAAATTCAGGCGCGCTACAACGCCATCCGCGAGCGGCTTGGTAAAGAAACCTGGACGCTGGACGAGTATCGCCAGGAAATGCTCATCGCTGCAGAGGCAGTCTGCCTGGTAGCAGAGCTCTCCGCCCGGCACGAGCACAGAAAGCCCAAAGTGGATCGCATCACCTCCTCCGAGGAATGGCTGCCCAAATTCCGCGCCAAGTGGACTGCAAAGAACAAAGAAAGCGAACTGACCCGCATTGAGGAATTTTTCCGTCTCTGCGAAGCGCTGTAATATCTGAGGCACACTCCGTAAGGAAGTGTGCCTTTATATTCGCCTACGCCGAGCATAAGGCAAACATATCGCCGACCGTAATAATAAAGCAGGAAGATTTTCGTC
>JAZQAQ010000167.1:0-3418 GCA_045545255.1 Eubacteriales bacterium
AGCAATACTGCGATGGTGGAATTAAAGACTGCTATTCTGCAGAGCTTTGATCGGGTCTCCAAGATCGCCCAGGATCGGTCTGCTTACGCAGGTCTGCAGACCAACTTCCGCGATCTGGACCGTGTACTTTCCGGCTTCGGAAAGAGCGACTTGATCTTGCTTGCCGCCCGTCCCGGTCTGGGTAAGACCTCCTTTGCACTGAATATTGCCCAGAACGTGGGTCTGCAGGGCAAGACGGTGGCGATCTTTTCGCTGGAAATGAGCAACGAGCAGTTGGCAAACCGCTTGCTCGCCAGCCATAGCGGTGTGGATAATAAAAAGTTCCGTAGCGGCGAGCTCAGCTCCAATGAATGGGTGCGGCTGGGCCAGTCCTCCTCCATTCTGGCAAAGGCGAATATCTATCTGGACGATACTCCGGATATGACGGTGGCACAAATGAAGGCGAAGCTTCGCCGTCTGCCCGCTTTGGATCTGGTCATCGTGGACTATATGCAGCTGATGAGTTCCGGTACAAAGACCGCCAGCCGCCAAGAGGCAGTTTCGGAAATTTCCCGTTCTATGAAGATGATGGCGAAGGAATTTGACGTCCCCGTCCTCTGCTTGTCGCAGCTTTCCCGTGCTTCGGAAAAGCGGGAGGGCGACCATCGTCCGATGCCCTCGGATCTGCGTGAGTCCGGATCCATCGAGCAGGATGCGGATGCAATTATGTTCCTTTATAACGATGCGATCTATAATAAAGAGACCGCCAATCCCAATAAGATCGAGTTGATCATCGCCAAAAACCGTCACGGTCCCACCGAGACGATTTATCTGGCGTGGAATAATACCCTCACCAAGTTTGGCAACTATAAGGCGAAAAAGGATGCCATCCCGTTGCCGGATGAGGCACCGCCCGTATGATGAGGGAACGCTTTCAAAAAGCAATGGCGGTATTCGCCCTTCCCGAGGGGTGTCGGCTGACGGTGGCGTTGAGCGGTGGGCTGGATTCGGTAACGCTGCTCTATCTGCTGAAGGATCTGCCCGCGCGTACCTTTTCCCTGCAAGCGGCGCATATTAATCATAAACTGCGCGGCGAGGCGGCGGAGCGGGATCAGCAATTTTGCATTGATTTGTGCAAGGAGTGGCAGATTCCCTTGCAGGTCTTTGCGGGAGATGCGGCAGCTTACGCCGAGGAGCGGGGAATGAGTCCCGAGGAGGGTGCCCGCGCTATGCGCTATGGATTTTTAGATCCGCTGGCAGACGGAAGGATGAGTTTCGTTGCCACTGCGCACCATCGGGAGGATCAGCTGGAGACCTTTTTCATCAACCTCTATCGGGGGAGCGGCAGTCGCGGTCTTGCGGGGATCCGCCCGCAGCGCGGCGGCTATCTGCGACCGCTTCTTGGGGTGGAAAAGGCAGAGATTATCGCCTTTGCAAAGCAAGAGGGGCTGCGGTATGTAACCGATGAGACCAATGCGGATACCGCTTATCTGCGTAACTTCCTCCGTCATCAGGTGTTGCCGCTGCTGCAAAGCAGGGAAGAGGCGGATTTTGCCAAAGGGCTTTCCGCATCGATGGACTGTATGCGGGAGGAGGATGAGGCCCTTACCCGCTGGGCAGACAGCGTCGAAGATCATAGCGTTCAAAAGCTGGCATCGCTCCCCGACGCGGTGCTCAAGCGGGTGCTGGATCGGATGAACGGAAGCTCTGTGCCGCGACTGCATTTTCGTGAGATTGCGGCGCTGATCCGCAGGATGCCGCCTTCGGGGCAGGTGCAGATCGCGCAAAACCGCTATTTTCGTCTGGAGTATGGGGCGTGCGTATTCGTCTCTCCTCCGGAGGAGCCGATTATTCCGGCAAAGCCCAATGTCCCTGTCTTTTGGGGCGATTTTCAATTCTTAATTCGTTTGGAAGAATTTAACAGTCCGTTTACACATTTAATGGTGGACTGTGATAAAATAAGTGACAATCCGATCTTTCGGCATAAGCGTCCCGGTGATGTTTTCCGACCCGCGGGGAAGGGCGGAACCTCTCACCTGCAAAAACGCTTGAAAAACGATCGGATTCCCCGTAGCCGTCGGGATGATCTCTGGGTTCTGGCAGATCAGGAAGATCGGATCATCTGGGTGGAAGGCTACGGTGCAGCAGAGGAATTTTGCTGCGATGAATTAACAAAGCAAGCTTATTGCATTGAAATCAGATTATTGCATAAAGAATAGGGGAGAATAAAATGGCAGTACAAGATAAAGATATCAAAGAAGTCTTATACACCGAGGAGCAGCTTCACGCTAAGATGCAGGAGCTGGGCGCAGCGATCACCAAGGACTATGCAGGCAAAAATCTGCTGATGGTCTCTATTTTGAAGGGCAGCGTTATAGTGATGGCAGATCTGATGCGAGAGGTAGATCTCTCTATGCAGATCGACTTTATGAACGTGTCCAGCTACGGCGTAGGTACGGAAACCAAAGGCTCTGTGAAGATCTTAAAGGATCTGGATGTGGATATCAAGGGAATGGATGTATTGATCGTGGAGGACATTCTGGATAGCGGTGTCACCCTCCATAATCTGATGAATCTGCTGCAGCAGCGTCAGCCTGCCTCCATTGAGATCTGCACCCTCTTTTCCAAGCCTTCCCGCCGTCAGGTGGATGTGGAGGCAAAATATCTGGGCTTTGAGATCCCCGATGCGTTTATCGTGGGTTACGGTCTGGATTATGCTGAAAAATACAGAAATCTTCCCTATGTGGGCGTTTTAAAAGAAGAAGTATATAGTAAATAAGCAAGGAGTGAGCACGAACTTGAATCCCAAGAAAAAGTCAGGTATCCGCGGTCTGGTATGGCTGGCGATACTGGCGATTATCGCTTTTTCCGTTTTCTCTTTCTTTAATAAGGGAGCGGAGCCCAAGAAAATCACCTACGGTGAAATGGTCCATTACTTCAATAATGAGCAGGTGAAGTCCTTCGAGCTGAAAGGCAGTGAGCTGACCTGCCTTCTGAAGGACGATACCAAGGTGATCCATAATCTTCTGGATCTCGGAATGTTCTATCAGGATGTGATGCCTATGGTGTTGGAGCAGCAGAAGGAAGGCATTATCACCAATGATTATGATTTTAAGGAAGGCTTTACCCTTCCTTGGTGGGTCAGCTTCCTGCCGTATCTCTTGATGATCGGGCTGTTTGTGGCATTCTTTGTGATGACCAATCGGCAGATGAACGGCGGAAAAGCACCCGGCTTTGCCAGAGCCAGAGTCAAGACCGGCGCAGACCAGAAGGATCAAAAGACCTTTAAGGATGTGGCAGGTGCAGACGAAGAAAAGGCAGAACTGGAGGAAATTGTCGATTTCCTTAAGGCTCCCCGCAAATATCTGGAGCTGGGCGCGCGGATTCCCAAGGGCGTCCTGCTGGTGGGTCCTCCGGGAACCGGTAAGACCCTCCTTGC
>JAZQAQ010000168.1:0-6018 GCA_045545255.1 Eubacteriales bacterium
TCTTCTTTTTTTCAAGATAATTATTGCAATATTATATTTAAGAATGTTATAATATAACTAATTATAATGACGAGGTATTACCATATGAAATTTTATCCACAGGATATCAATGAATATTTCGCAAACGGTCTGGAAGACCGCTTGATTCAGGTTGCCGAAAGCAGACATACATTGCAATTCGAGCAGCTTCGTCGGCTGATCACCTTTTCCTGCACCCGTACTATCGGGAATCATTTGACCGCTGCAGTTTTGGTAACAGGTCCATCCTCCTCCGGCAAAACCACCTTTTCCAATCGCCTCTGCCGCCTGATGGAGCAGGATGGCTTTCATTGCACCGTCATCTCCATCGACGATTATTATCTCTCCCGTGAAGAGATTCGCAAGCGGCAGCCCGACGCTGTCAAACCCGACTATGAAATCTTGGAAGCCTTTGACGTGGCATATTTTCAAGAGCAGATGCGCGACTTTTTAAACGGTGAATCCATTGCCCTTCCCCGCTATGACTTTAAATTGGGTCATAGAGTAGAAAGCGGAATCACCTTGAGTCCCACCGAAAAGGATCTGCTTATCGTCGAGGGTATCCACGCAATGAACCCCAAGTTAACCGAGGGGCTGGATTTTGCCCGTACCGTCGGCGTTTATATTTGTCCCTTTGATTCCTATGTCATCCCGGGCGGCGGTGAGATCACTTCAAGAGAGATCCGTCTGATGCGTCGCAGTCTTCGAGACTATGTCCATCGTAATTCCGAAATTATGGAGACTTTGGAAATGTGGCCCAGTGTCCGCGCAGGCGAAGAGCGATACATCAAGCCTATGAAGCGATACGCCGATTTCTTTTTCAATTCATCATTTGAATATGAGATCTGCATTTTAAAGACCCGCATTGAGGATGCGGTCAAAAACCTAAGCGAAGAAGAAAGAAAAAAGCTTGAGGGATATCTCCCACTCAATCTTTTGAGTGCCTTCCATTCCTGCCGCGAAGCTAATATTCCGGAGGAGTCTATTTTTAACGAGTTCTACAGATAGGAGTTATTTATGGGTAAGCACATTGCCATCCTTTGTATGTCGCTGAATATCGGCGGCGCAGAAACCCATATATTTGAGCTTGCACGCGGACTGAAAGATGCAGGGCACGAGGTAACGGTCTTTTCAAACGGCGGCGTCTATGCAGAGTCCCTTGAAAAGGTCGGGATTCGTCATATACAGGCACCGTTGCATACGAAAACGCTCTCCGCTTTGCGAAAGTCCTATCAGATTTTAAAGCGAGAATTCACCCGTAACCGTCCATCCGTTGTCCATTCTCATACACGTATTTCAAACTACGTGGGAAGTCTTGTATGCCGTAAGCTGGATATTCCTATGGTCACTACCGTCCATTTCAATTTCCGCGCCGATTTCTTTTTTCGCAGTTTTTCGGTATGGGGCTGCCGTGCTTTGGCAGTCAGCGAGGATTTGAAGGAATATCTGGTTCAAAACTATCACTATAATCCCGATCACGTATCCCTTACCGTAAACGGCATCGATATGGAACGATTCTGTAAGCAGAATCTCCCCGACTTTCGTGCCTCTCTCGGCGTTAAAGAAGACCAGAAACTGATTTTGCTGGTCTCAAGGCTGGACAAAGAATCCTCCGTCCACGTGGATCATTTTCTGCGCATCGCACCGGAGATCTATAAAAAAGCCCCCGAGACCCGTGTTGTAATCGTTGGGAGCGGAAAACTATTCCCCGCCTTTGCAAGACGCGCCGCAGAAATCAATGAAGCCTGCGGAACAGACTTCATATTGCTGCAAGGTGCCAAAACAAATATTGAGCAATACACTGCCGTAGCAGATTTATTTGTGGGCGTATCCCGTTCTGCACTGGAAGCTATGTCCAGTTCTGTACCCACCGTTTTACTTGGAAACCTGGGTTACCTCGGTCTTTATTCCGACGAGATCCGCAAAGAATGTATTGAAACCAATCTAACCTGCAGAGGATACCCCTACCCCTCTGATGAAGAGATCACGGCACTGATCCTTCGTTGCCTCGGCAATGAGGATCTTTCCAAAAACATCGACGATGGTCTGCGACTTGTGCAAGAGCAATTCTCTGTTTCAACAATGGCAGCTACCGCCGAAAAGGTTTATCTGGAAGCCATCGAGAGCCATCGCCCGCTGGACTATATGATCAGCGGATACTACGGCAGCGATAATTTCGGTGATAATCTGACCCTGCGCTGCCTGATGGATCACCTGAAGGATCGGAGCGGCTCGGTATTGACCCATAATATCGAAAACACCTACGTACCGGAGCACGTACAAAAGATTCATCGTTTTGATCTTCGAAGCATCCGTAAGACGATGAAAAAGACCAAAGTCTTTCTTCTCGGAAGCGGAAGCCTGCTTCAGGATTCCACCTCTAACCGTTCCCTTTTCTACTATCTTTTTATCACCGGAATGGCAATGCGGCATCATTGCAAAACGCTGCTTTATTCCAACGGAATCGGCCCCATCAGTCGCAAGCAAAATCGCAAGATGACTGCCTCCATTCTGAATAGGATCGATTGCATTACGGTGCGCGACCACGATTCTATGGAGCTTTTAAAAGAGCTCGGCGTTCAGCAAGCAATCCTCACCGCAGATGATTCTTTTTCATTTGATTATACCGGACTGGAACCTTATCCGGTGATTGACGCTGCCGCAGGTAGATCTATTGTCGGCGTTAACTTTAAGCTGGATCATCGGGACGACACACTTCTCAATGATATTGCAGAGGCACTCACCCATCTTGCTCAAAAGCACAATCTTTATTACTACCTGATCCCTTTCCACATCACCCAGGATCAACCCCAGCTCAGCGCGCTTCATACGCTGATTCCAGAGATCAGTCATCTTGTGGATCCCACCGCAGAACCTCAGCGTCTGATCCGCTATCTGTCGGTTGGAAAGTATCAAATTTTTGAGCGTCTGCACGGACAAATTATGGCAACGATGCTGAATACTCCCTTCCTGCCCATTAACTATGATCCCAAAAACCATTCTTTGATCACCCAGATCGGGTTAAACCGCTATCTCTTAAACCACGATCAGTTGTCCAAAGACTCTCTTATTGAAAAATTTGAAATGCTGCTGGAAGATCAGGAGTCTATCCGTATTAAACTGGCAGAGTACACCGCATCTGCGCAGCAAAAGGCACAGCTCAGCCACCAATATCTGCAAGAAATGATCGATAATTATTAAAGGATAAAATTATGCGTATTTTAGGAATTGATTATGGCGAAGCGCGTACAGGACTGGCTGTATGCGACGATTCTGAAACGGTAGCCACCGTCATCGGCACCATTCACGAGCGAGACAAGGAAAGGCTTGCAGACCGCATTACCGCTGTTTGCCAAGAGGAGCAGATCGGCAAAATTGTGCTTGGTCTCCCCAAGAATATGGACGGAACCGAAGGCTTTCGCGCCGAGCATACACGAAAATTCTGCGCAATGCTCCAAGAGCGTATGCCCGCTATCCCCACTGAGTTTTATGACGAACGGATGACTACGATGGTCGCCTCTCGCTTTATGATGGAAGCCAATACCAAAGGCAAAAAGAAAAAGGCATCCATTGATGCCCTTTCTGCTCAAATCATATTACAGGATTATTTGGATCGTAACCGAAAATAAAAGAGAAGCCCTTACCGAAATCGGTAAGGGCTTCAATTATGAAATATACTCGTATGCAATCCGCGGCGTTCCGTCATCAACATAGATCGTACCGCAAGATTTAAAACCATTTTTATTTAAAATATGCTGCATTACCTTGTTGTCTGCGTGGGTATCGATCCGCAAATGACCGATCAGCGCCAAAGCAAATTCTTTCGCTTCCGAAAAAATCCCTTTCTCGCCGTCCTTTGATGCTATGCGATGGATAACGCCATAAAGACTATCATCCATCCAGCATCCGTTTTCGATCACCGCATACCAAGGATCATCTCCGATAGTAAACATAAAGACGCCGCAGATCACCTCGTCACGCACGACGACATAAAGCTGCTTCTTTGCAATATCATTTTCCAGCATCGAAAGCGTGGGATAAAAATTTCCCCATTGGGTGGGATTTCCGGTCTCCGCCATAAACTTCTGTGCGCCCCGGTAAATATCCATAATTAAAGGAAGATCGTCACGCGTGGCATATCTGATCATAATAATCTCCTCAATTATTTGCTTTTGCCCAGATAGGCTTCTTTGACGCTTTCATTGGCCAGCAGCTCTGCACCGGTACCCTCCAGCGTGATCTTGCCGGTTTCCATTACGTACGCCTTATGCGCCACCTTCAGTGCCATATTGGCATTCTGCTCAATGAGCAGAACGGTGATACCCTGCTGATTAATCGTCTTAATAATCTCAAAAATATCCCGCACAACAAGGGGCGCAAGACCCAGTGAAGGCTCATCCATCATAATGATTCGCGGCTTGCTCATCAATGCACGAGCAACTGCCAGCATTTGCTGTTCGCCACCCGAAAGAGTACCAGCCAACTGCCATTCACGCTCTTTCAGTCGAGGGAACAGCTGATATACATACTCCAGATCCGCCTTAATGCTATCCTTACGCAGATAAGCACCCATCTTCAGGTTTTCCAAAACCGTCAGATTAGCAAAGACGCGGCGTCCTTCAGGAACCAAAGTAATACCGCTGCTGACAATCTGGTCAGGGCTCTTACCGCTGATTTCATCGCCATCCAACAAAATGGAGGCACTTTTGGGTTTGACGATTCCTGCAATGGATTTCAGCGTGGTACTCTTTCCCGCACCGTTGGAGCCAATCAAGGTCACGATCTCTCCTTGAGGAACTTCCATCGAAATCCCTTTTACTGCTTCAATTCCGCCGTAGGATACAACGAGATCACGAATTTCAAGAATATTACTCATCTTCAGCCACCCCCAGATATGCATCAATAACACGCTGATCTTTCTGCACCACCTCAGGTGTGCCGGAAGAGATCAACTTACCGAAATCAATCACATAAATGCGGTCGGAGATATCCATAACCAAATTCATATGGTGCTCGATCAGCAAAACCGTCAGTTTAAAGTCATTCCGCAGCTTACGGATTAAAGCGGTCAACTCCTCAGTCTCCTGCGGATTCATACCTGCTGCAGGCTCATCCAGCAAAAGAAGCGTAGGATTGGTTGCCAGTGCGCGGGCAATCTCTAAATGACGCTGTTTACCATAGGGCAGTGAAGATGCAACCTCATCCTTAAGATCGTAAAGATCCACGATCTTCAAAAGCTCAAGACATTCCTCACGAAGTTGCTTTTCCTCTTTATAGTTGATCATAAAGGTATCGGTAAAAAGATTACCCTTCAGCCGCATATGCTTTGCGATCAACACGTTTTCCAAAACAGAAAGTTCTTTGAAAAGACGAATATTCTGAAAGGTACGCCCCATTCCCATCTTGGCGATTTTATCGGGGGTATTCTTAATGCTCTTATGATAAAGATCTGCGTTCTCGCCCGCATAGATTTTTTTCATCTTACCGGTGGGATAGCTTTCCAAGATCACGGCATCGTTAAAGATGACCCGTCCGTTGGTTGCCTGATAAACACCTGTAATAGCGTTGAAGGCGGTGGTCTTACCTGCACCGTTGGGGCCGATCAAAGAAACAATCTCCCCCTCATCTACGTGCATAGAAAGATTATTAACCGCCACAACACCGCCGAACTGAACGGTAATATTTTCAATAGAAAGGACAGTTTTAGCCATTTTATGCATTCTCCCCTTTCTTTTTCACTTTACTTACAAGTCCAAAGGGATCTTTGCAGAAATTTGCAATACCATCCCAAGAAAACTCCTTATTGCCCATAATACCCTTGCGCCAGAACAATACGATGATCATAATAACGATGGAGAAGACCACCATACGGAAACCGGTACGCATTAAAGGCATCTTAAAGTTGCCGATGTAATGGACCTCATCCAAGAAACGCAGCCACCATTCCATACAGCTCACGAAGAGGAAGGATGCGATGATGCTGCCGGTAATTGAACCAAT
>JAZQAQ010000169.1:0-11333 GCA_045545255.1 Eubacteriales bacterium
CGGACGGTTCCGGTAAGTTTATTACCGCATTCTTCCGTAATGCCGCTATCCGTGAGGGCGTTACCGATCTGCTGGAAAACCGCGACGGCTTGATGCTGGGTATCTGTAACGGCTTCCAGGCCCTTATTAAGCTGGGACTGGTTCCTTATGGGAAGATCATCGATACCGATGAGAATTGTCCTACCTTGACCTTCAATACCATCGCCCGCCATCAGTCCAGACTGGTGCGGACCCGTATTGCATCCAATAAATCTCCTTGGTTAGCGGCGACCAATGTGGGGGATATTTATACTGTGCCCATCTCTCACGGTGAGGGTCGTTTCTTGGCAGATGAGAAATTGATCCGCGAGCTGGCTGCTAACGGTCAGATCGCCACCCAGTATGTGGACTTCGACGGAAACGCCACCTCTGATATTCACTTCAACCCCAATGATTCCTGCTTTGCCATCGAGGGTATCACCTCTCCCGACGGACGGGTCTTTGGTAAGATGGGTCACTCCGAGCGTATCGGAAAGAACCTTTATAAGAACGTCATCGGTGAGTATGATATGCAGATGTTCCGCTCTGCGGTCGAATATTTTAAGAAATAAGGAGCAAGAAAAATGGCTTATTTGACTGATATTGAAATTGCGCAGCAATGCAAAATGAAGCCCATCTCCGAGATCGCCAAGGTTGCTCACGTGGATGAGAAGTATCTGGAGCACTACGGTAAATATAAAGCAAAGATCGATCTTTCTCTTTTGAATGAAGAGGGGAGAGAGAACGGTAAATTGATTTTGGTGACCGCCATTACCCCCACCCCTGCGGGTGAGGGTAAGACCACCACCACCATCGGTCTGGCGGACGGTCTCCGTCGGATCGGGAAGGATGTAACGGTTGCTTTGCGTGAGCCTTCTCTCGGTCCCGTGTTCGGAATCAAAGGCGGTGCTGCCGGCGGCGGCTACGCTCAAGTGGTTCCTATGGAGGATATCAACCTTCATTTCACCGGTGACTCCCCCGCAATCGGTGCGGCAAATAACCTGCTGGCAGCAATGCTGGATAACCATATCCAGCAGGGCAATGAGCTGGGAATCGATGTCAAGAAGATCACTTGGAAGCGTTGCGTGGATATGAATGACCGCCAGCTTCGGAACGTTATCGACGGTCTTGGCGGCAGAATGCAAGGCGTTCCCCGTGAGGATGGCTTTGATATCACCGTCGCCAGTGAGATTATGGCAGTACTTTGCCTGTCCGGCGGTATTATCGACCTGAAGGAGCGTCTGGCTCGTATCATCGTCGGCTATACCTACGATGATCAGCCGGTCACCTGCGGTCAGCTCAACGCACAGGGTGCGATGGCAGCTCTGTTGAAGGACGCCATCAAGCCCAATCTGGTGCAGACTCTTGAGGGTACGCCCGCCTTTGTGCACGGTGGACCTTTTGCCAATATTGCTCACGGCTGTAACTCTGTTATTGCCACCAAGATGGCAATGAAGATGGGTGACTATGCCGTCACCGAGGCAGGATTTGGTGCTGATCTCGGCGCAGAGAAATTCTTGGATATCAAGTGCCGTATGGCAGGTCTGACCCCCGATGCGGTGGTTATGGTTGCTACCATCCGTGCTCTCAAGATGCACGGCGGTCTTGCTAAAACCGAACTGAATAACGAAGACCTGGCTGCATTGGAGCGGGGTGTTCCCAATCTGCTGCGCCACGTCTCCAATATTAAGAACGTTTATAAGCTGCCCTGCGTGGTAGCTGTCAACCGATTCCCCACCGATACCGATGCGGAGATCGATTTCCTGATCGAAAAGTGCAAGGAATTGGGTGTAAATGTGGTTCTTTCCACCGTCTGGGCGGAAGGTGGTAAGGGCGGCGAAGCCCTTGCACGCGAAGTGGTTCGCCTTTGCGAGGAAGAAAAGGGCGATTTCACCTTCAGCTATGAGGATGATACCACCATCGTCGAGAAGATCGAAGCCATTGTTAAGAAGGTCTACGGCGGTGACGGCGTCAATATCCTGCCTGCTGTTCAGAATCAGATCAACCGTCTGACCGAACTCGGCTACGGCAATCTGCCCGTTTGTATGGCAAAGACCCAGTACAGCTTTTCGGATGATCCCACCAAGCTGGGTGCTCCCGAAGGCTTTACCGTAACCGTGCGGAACGTCAAGATCTCTGCCGGTGCAGGCTTTATTGTTGCGCTGACCGGTGATATTATGACGATGCCCGGTCTGCCCAAGCGTCCTGCCGCGGAGCGGATCGACGTGGATGAAAACGGTGTAATCACCGGCTTGTTCTAAGAATAAAAAACAGAGCGATAAGAGTTCTTATCGCTCTGTTTTAGAATGGAGAAGACAATGAATATCTGTGTTTCCAAAAAGACTGAAACTCTGCTCTATGCGGCGGAGGAACTGAATAAATATCTTTTGATGATGGATGATACCCTTTCCGATGAGGTGGGGATCGTCCTCTCTGTGAAGGACTATGACGGAATCGATCCGATGGTCGATGATATCATTGAGATTGATATTGAGAAGATGAAGGGCACCATCTGCGGCAGCAACGATCGCAGTGTATTGATGGGTGTCTATAACTTTCTGAAGTCTGCCGGCTGCCTTTGGGTGCGTCCGGGTAAAAAAGGTGAATTTATCCCTCAAAAGGCGATGAAGGATCATAGCTTCCGCTATTATAAGAAGGCAGACTGCGCCTTCCGCGGTGAATGTATCGAGGGTGCGCCCTGCCTTCAAAATATCATTGATACGGTGGAATTTCTGCCCAAGATCAACGCCAATCTCTTTATGATGGAGTATATCATTCCGTATAACTATTTCAGCCGCTGGTATAAGCATACCGGCAATCCTTATAAAGAGGATGAAGGCGTGTCTTTTGAGGATGCGGCAGAGCTGGTCTATCAGGTGGAGATGGCGGTTAAAAAATGCGGTCTGCAGCTTCATTCTTTGGGCCACGGCTATATCTTTGAGCCTTATGGGCTGACCTATCGCACCCGTGACGTCAAATATGAGCCGTCCGAGGAAGCCTTGAGCGTTATGGCGGAGATCGGCGGCAGACGGTTTTTGTTCAAGGATGCGCCCAATCAGACCCAGTTCTGTATGTCGAATGCGACGGCGCGTCAGAAGATAGTGGATTTCCTTGTGGGCTACCTGGAGAAAAAGCCGTATATCGATTTTCTCCACGTATGGCTTTCCGATAGCCGCAATAATCACTGCGAATGTGCCGACTGCCGTAAAAAGATCCCCACGGATTTTTATCTGATGATGCTGAACGATTTAGATGCGGCATTGACTGCAAAGGGTGTTGATACCAAGATCGTCTTTATTATGTATACCGATACCTATTGGGCACCGGAAACGGTGAAATTCAATAATCCCCATCGGTTTATTATGTGTACAGCCACCACCGGTCGTGACCGCAGTAAGCCTTATTTGTCCGAGCGTTATGAGCGGGATCTGCCCACCTATAAGCGCAATGAGAATACCTTCACGGTTACGATGCCTTTGAGCCTTTCCTTTGCGGATAGCTGGGAGCCGGTATTCGGCGGAAAGAAATTCTTGTTTGAGTATCATTTCTTTATGGATCATTATACCGATCCGGGTTATATGCATTTTGCCAAGAATATTCACGCAGATGCCCGCAGCATCGGGGAGATCGGATTCGATGGGATTATGGATGATAAGACCCAGCGTTCTTATTTTCCGACCGGTCTGCCGATGGCGGTCTACGGAGAGACGCTTTTTGATTATGACTTGGATTTTGAGAGCTATGCGCGGGATTACTTTGCAAAGGGTTACGGCGAAGACGGTCAAAAGGCAAAAGTTTATCTGGAGGAGATCAGCCGTATCTTTGCGCCCGATAAATTGCGGGTCTCCGACGATATCGTTGTGTTGGATACCGGCACGGGCGGTTCTCTCAAGCAGCAGGGGTTTATCAATAACCCCGAAACGGTAGAGCGGATCTCCGGGCTTTATGCTTGCCTGGATGCCTTTGCCCCCATCATTGCCAAGGATCGAAGTGCTGAGTCCGACTGTGTGCAGGAATCCTGGCGTATTCTTGCGCTGCATCAGGATTATTGCCGCTTATATGCGGACGTGCTGATCGCTTTGGGCGAGGGAGATAAAGCACTTGCTGCCGAAAAGGTGGGCGATATGAAAGGGTGGCTGGCAAGAAACGAAGACGCCTTCCAGCCGTATCTGGATCTTGCTTTGGTTGTGCAGAAAATGGACCGATTGTTAAAATAATGAGGATTAACAAATGAAGATTTTCGTAAAAGAAAAAACTGAAACTCTTCTTTATGCAGCAGAAGAGTTTCAAAAATATCTTTCGATGATGGATCCCACCCTCTCCGAGGTGGAGATCTTGCTTGAGGTAAAGAAGTATTCGGATTGCGATCCGTTGCTGGATGATATTATCGAAATCGATATTGAAAAAATGAAGGGCTCTATCTATGGCAGCAATGAACGCAGCGTCTTGATGGGGGTCTATCAACTTTTAAAATCTGCCGGTTGTATGTGGATCCGCCCGGGCAAGCTGGGGGAGTATATTCCTCAAAAGTCTATGGCGGAGCATAGCTGCAAATTCTATAAAAAAGCCGATATGCCTTTTCGTGGCGAATGTATCGAAGGCGGCGTGTCCCTTGAAAATGTTATTGATACAGTGGAATGGCTGCCTAAGGTCAACGCCAATCTTTTTATGATCCAGCACGTGGTTCCTTATGTACTGTTTACCCGCTGGTATCACCACGAGGATACCGTTTACAAAGATGCGGAGGACTTTCCCTATGAAATGGGGCTGGAATATGTGACCCGTATCGAAAAGGAGGTCAAAAAGAGAGGGCTGCAGCTTCATACCATCGGTCACGGCTATATCTATGAAAAGTACGGCTTGCCGTACCGTAAACGCTCGGATACTTACTATGCTTCAGACGAGGCGATCAGCGCAATGGCGATGATCAACGGAAAACGTGGTTTTTTTAAGCTGGTTCCCAACCATACCCAGCCCTGCCTTTCCCAAACCTCTGTCCGTAAAAATATGGCTGACTGGCTGGTGGAGTATCTGGAAAGAAAACCCTATGTTGATTTTCTCCACGTATGGCTTTCCGACAGTCGAAATAATCATTGCGAGTGCGAAGAATGCAAAAAGATGTTGCCCTCCGACTACTATGTTACCTTCCTGAATGAATTGGATGCGGCGTTGACCGCAAAGGGTATTGATACCAAGGTGGTCTTTATCCTGTATACCGATACCTATTGGGCGCCGGAGTTTGTGAAACTCAATAATCCGGATCGGTTTATTATGACGGTTGCATCCACTGGCAGAAGCTATTCTTTGCCGTATCTGCCGGATCGCTATCATCAAGAGTTACCTGCTTTTCAGCGCAATAATAATACATTTAACGTGACGCTTCCGATGACCCTTTCTTTTCTGGATCAATGGACGCCGCTTTATAACGGGAAGCATTTTATGTTTGATTACCATTTTTATCAAGCGCATTATGCAGACCCCAGTTATATGCAGATGGCAAAGCGGATGTATGAGGACGCGCGCACCATTGGCGATATCGGCTTTGACGGAGTTATGGACTGCAAGACCCAGCGAAGCTATTTTCCCACTGCACTGCCGATGGCGGTCTACGGAGAGACTTTGTTTGATCAAAATCTGAATTTTGAAGCATATCAAAAGGAGTATTTTGATAAAGCCTTCGGAAAAGACGGAGACGCAGCCAAAGTCTATCTGGATAAGATCTGCGCAATCTTTGACCCCGATAAATTGCGGGTGACCGACGATATCGTGGTGATCGATACCGGTACCGGCGGAGAACTGCTTCACCAAGGCTTTATCGGCAAAGAGGAGACGGTGACTCGTATTTCTGCGATCTTCGACTGCTTGGATGACTTTAAAGCTACGATCGGTAAGGATCGAAGTGCGGAGCCTGCCTGCGTGCAGGAATCCTGGCGGATCTTGAAATGGCATCAGGATTATTGCCGCCTTTTTGCCGAAGTCTATATCGCCTTGGGCAAAGCAGATAAAGCACTTGCCCGCGAAAAGGCAGAGGAAATGAAGGATTGGCTTGGAAAGAATGAAGATGAATTTCAGCCGTATCTTGATCTTGTACTTTGCGTTCAAAAATTAGACCGTTTGTTTAAATAAAAATAGCCGCAATGCGATGCATTGCGGCTATTTTTAGGGTAACATGATTTGAACCGGTTACGGTTTCTCTTGCTGCCTTATCCAAATACTTCGATGATACCGATCAGTTTTAAAAGCTCCGGTTCGATTTTTTCTTTGCCGTAGGCGTCAAAGAATCGTTCTCGGTATTGATCGGTCTTTAAATTAAAGTTGAGAGACCAAGCACCCCAAAAGAGATCTACGTGCCTATCACCGACTCCGCCGTTCCCAAGGTCGATAAATCCTGTGAAATTCCAGCGATCCAGCATAATATTGGGAAGGCAGTAATCTCCGTGCAGCAGGGTGTCTGTTTTTAGTAAATGGCGGTGACGCTCAATATATTTCCAAGCCTCATCCGCAGATCGGGCAGGGAAGTAGGAAGGGTCAAACATTCCTGCGCGGTAGTTTTGCTCTGCGGTTGCAAGATAGTTTTCGGTATGAGTAATGGGACAGCCTTTGGGGTCTATCTCGTGGAGCACTCTCAGTCGCGCTGCCAAAGTGTCGCAAAGCCGTTTTGGATCTGCCAAATAGTCGGAATGGGTACAGTCTTCGCCGGGCACGCGGGCGGTCAGCAGCCAGTCTTGCTCTGAAGATTGATAGTCCAGCACCTCGGTAGCTAAGCCAATGCTGTGAAAATAAGCTGTTAAGCTCGCCTCTTTTGATAAGCTCCCTTTTGCAGACTGCTTGAGATAATAACCGCCGTCTTTATCAATGAAAATCACCTTTGCTTGCGGGGAACAACTGCTGTCATAAAGCGGGGCATCTGTCAGCAGAGGATGAAAAGCTGCAGGATATTGATTAAGTTGGATGCTGATTCTTTTTCGTTCCATCTTTCGTCTCCTTTTCTAAATAATCATAACACATTTTCAATAAAAAAACAGAAAATAATCAGATTTTAGCATTTTTGTGCTATAATGGTAGCAAATGAACAAAGGAGAAAACGCTATGTTCCTGAAGAATTATTTTGAAGATCCCTCCGTCCTGCATATCGGTACCTGCCCTCATCGCAGTTACTATATTCCCTGTGCAGATCGGGCAGAGGCAGATTCGGAATGGTTTCGCAATGCGTCCTCGCGTATTCAGTTGCTGAATGGGAACTGGGATTTTAAGTATTACGCTTCGGTGCGTGACCTGAAGATCGCTCCTTGGGAGGATCATACCGACTACGATCAGATCGAGGTGCCCTCCTGCTGGCAGATGAAGGGTTATGACCGGATTCAGTATACCAATGTGCGGTATCCTTTTCCCTTTGACCCTCCTTATGTTCCTATTGAGAACCCTTGCGGCGTCTATAAAACGGATTTTGAGGTGCAGGCAGGGGAGATGCGAACCTTTGTGAATTTTGAGGGCGTGGATAGCTGCTTTTATCTCTATGTAAACGGGAGATTTGTTGGCTATAGTCAGGTTTCTCATTGTACCCACGAGTTCGAGTTGACCGATTTCGTGAAAGACGGGCGCAATGAAATGGTCGTCATTGTGTTGAAATGGTGCGATGGCTCCTATCTTGAGGATCAGGATAAGTTTAGATTTAGCGGCATATTCCGTGAAGTGTATTTGCTTTACAGACCAAAAGAGCATTTGCGGGATATTTTTGTTAAAACCACCTGTAATTTTAAGGACAAAACGGCTGAAATCCGCGCAGAGATTAACTTTGACGGCTCTCCGTCTCTGCAATATCTTCTGGTGGATGCAGAGGGAAATGAAATTGCATCCGGTTCCGACGCTCCGATGATCACAATTAAAAATGCAGAATTTTGGAATGCGGAGCATCCGTATCTCTATACCCTTTACCTTGATAGTGAGCAGGAGATCATTCCGATAAAAGTAGGACTTCGTGAGATCGAGGTGCGTCACGGCGTCGTCTATTTCAATGATGTGGCGATCAAGTTTCGCGGTGTCAACCGTCACGATAGCTCGCCCATCGGCGGTGCGACTGTTACATATGATGAGATGCTTCGTGATCTCAACTTGATGAAGCAGCATAATTTCAACGCCATCCGTACCAGTCATTATCCCAATTGCCCTCTTTTTTACGATCTTTGCGATAAGCTGGGCTTTTATCTTATCGACGAAGCGGATGTGGAAAGTCACGGCTGTACCAAATTGATCCACGGAAAAGATGAGGATACTTACGGACTTTTGGCCTGCGAGCCGTCATTTGAGGAAAGCTTCCGTGACCGAGCGGTGATGATGGTGGAGCGGGATAAAAACCATCCCTGCGTCGTGATCTGGTCGGCGGGGAATGAATCGGGCTTCGGTTGCGGTGTTGAGGCGGAGCTTGAATATTTTAAAGAGCGTGATCCCTCTCGACTGCGCCATTATGAGCGCACTCCGAATGTGATGCCCCATCATACTCCCGATTACAGCAATCTTCAGTTGTTTTCGAGAATGTATGCCCCTGTGGATAAGATTTCTGAATTGTATTTCTGCGACGATCAGGTCAAGGATCTTCGCATTCCTCGCTATGATTTTGCACCCGCCGAGGATCAAAGCGGAGAGATTCTGCCCTTTATCCAATGCGAATATGCCCACGCGATGGGGAATGGTCCCGGTGACTTGGAAGATTATTGGCAGTGCACCAATCGTCACCCCTGTTACTGCGGCGGATTTGTCTGGGAGTGGTGTGATCACGCCATTCAGACGGAAAAAGGCTTTCTTTACGGCGGTGATCACGGCGAGTTTCCCCACGACGGAAATTTTTGTGTGGACGGGTTGGTCTATCCGGACCGCCGTCCTTCGCCGGGTGTGCTGGAATATAAAAACGTGATGCGTCCTGCCCGTTTTGCCCGTTTGGGTGCGGATCGCTTCGCCATTACCAATCATCTTGATTTTACCGAGCTCTCCGATTTTTGCGAGGTGAATTATGAGGTTTATGCAGAGGGAAATCTGCTGAAAAGCGGAGCAGTGGATCTGCCTGAGGTGTTGCCCCATAGTACCGCAGAGTTTACGCTTCCTTTGGGTGATTTACCCGCGGGTCATTGTATCATTCGTTTTTCCATTCTTCGGCGGCAGAATGATCCTTGGGCAGAGAAGGGCTACCTCCTCGGCTTTGACGAAGTGGAACTGCAACCGTATGTGGCTAAAGCGTATCAACCTGCGATCGGTTCGGTAGATTACACCGAGACCGATGATGAAGTGATTGTGACCGGCGAAAACTTTAGTTATACCTATTCAAAACGTCGCGGTATTTTTATCGGAATGAAGCGCGAAGGTAAAGAATTGCTTTATAAACCGATGGAATATAACATTTGGCGTGCCCCAATTGATAATGACCGCAGGATCCGTGCGGAATGGGAAAAGGCTGGCTATGACCGCACGATCTTCCGCCCCTATGAGACGAAAGTTTCCGTCGGTGAAAACGGTGTGAGAATTACGGTTTCAGTGGGGGCGGGCAGCATTTATCTGCAAAACAGCCTGCGGTTCACCGCATCTTATCATATTGACGGGAAAGGTGCTGTGAGCGTGCATCTGGATGTGGAGCGTGATCCTGCGATGCCGCATCTGCCCCGGTTCGGTGTTCGGATGTTCTTGCCTAAAGCGGGAAATGAGCAGGCGCGCTATTTTGGTTACGGACCCGGCGGAAGCTATGTGGATTTCCATCATAGCCAGAAATTGGGAATCCATACTGCCGATGCGACGGATTATGAGCCCTTTATCAAACCTCAAGAAAACAATAGTCACTGGGGTACCGAATGGCTGGAAGTAGGCGCGTTCCGTATTTCGGCACAGGATCAACCCCTCTCCTTTAATTTGTCTTGCTTTACGCAGGAACAGTTGGGGAATGTTCTGCACGATTTTGATCTTTGCCCCGAACCGGAGATGACTGTTCTGTGTATTGACGGAAAAATGGGTGCGATTGGCAGTGCCTCCTGTGGACCGGCACTGATGAAGAAGTATCAGATTAAAGAACTGCGGTTTGAAGTAGATTTCTTGATAGAATTTAATAATTGACAGTAGGAGCCGCGAAATAACTTTGCGGCTCCTTTTTTAGGTTAAGTATATTTAATTTAGTTGACATTCCGTTTTCGCGCACCCTATAATTGTTTTATAACGAGAGAATGAAAGGTGATTTATGAGAGATTTTAGAATTGTGACCGATTCTTCGGCCGATCTGCAGACGCTGGACGGAGTTGCTTTTGAAATTGCTCCGCTGAAGATTATTACAGCGGAAAAAGAATACGTAGATGACCGTACATTGAACGTACTTGAGATGGTAGAAGATCTTCGAAGCTATAAGGGAAAATCCTCGACCTCTTGCCCGAATGCGGATGATTGGCTGAATGCCTTTGGTGATGCAGAGGAGATCTACTGCGTGACGATCACGGCTACCCTTTCCGGCAGCTATAATGCTGCTATGCTGGCGAAGCAGACCTATGAGGAGAAGCATCCCGACCGTCGGGTGTTTGTGCTGAATTCTTTGACCGCAGGTCCGGAGATGGCGTTGATGCTTGAAAAACTTCGTGAATTGATCCTTGCTGAGAAAGACTTTGATACGGTCTGCGAAGAAATGAATCGGTATTCCGAGAAAACCGGACTTCTTTTTATGCTGGAGTCAATGAAAAATCTCGCCAATAACGGACGGGTAAGTCCTCTGGTAGCAAAGATGGCGGGGCTTCTTGGTATTCGCGTTGTCGGCAAAGCGAGCGATCGGGGTGATTTGGAACCGCTGAATAAATGTCGCGGAGAAGCAAAAGCCTTGGAGACTATTGTGCAGCATTTGAAAGATATGGGACTGCAAAAGGGAAAGGTGCGGATCGCCCATTGCTTCAATGAAGCGGCAGGGAATAAGCTTGCGCAAATGCTTTGTCTTGATCTGCCAAAGGTTCAGGTGGATCTATATGCCTGCAGAGGTCTTTGCAGCTTTTATGCCGAAAAAGGCGGTATATTAGTTGGATTTGAAAAAATGTAATATAAAAGCGTCGTAAGGGAGTGGACTATATCCCGAAAAACAGACATTGAATAAAAGAGCCCCCTGTTGTAGAATGAAAACTACGACAGGGGGTTATGTTATGTCCAGAAGTTATGTTAAAATGGAGTGTTTCGCCGAAGAAGTGTTGCAGCGCAAAGCTGCCGGTGAAACTAACCGAGAAATTGGAGAATCATATGGGTTAACAAAGCGACAAATTGAACAGTTAGTTAATCGACAACATCGAAAACAGCGAATGATTGAG
>JAZQAQ010000170.1:0-3491 GCA_045545255.1 Eubacteriales bacterium
AATGGAGAACCCTATGAAATGTAATACGAAATTAGAAGCAATGGGGAATACCCCCATTATCCGGCTGCAGCATATGGCAGACCCCGAGGGCGCAGAAATTCTGGTCAAATTCGAGGGTCTTAATGTGGGCGGCTCCATCAAGACCCGCACGGCATATAATATGATCCGCGATGCGGAGGAAAAAGGACTGATCGGACCCGATACCGTCATTGTGGAGCCTACCAGTGGAAATCAAGGCATCGGTCTTGCATTGGTGGGTGCGGTACGCGGCTATCAGGTTAAGATCATTATGCCGGACTCGGTCAGCGAGGAGCGGCGGAAGCTGGTGCGGCATTACGGTGCTGAAGTGATTTTGGTTCACGATGCAGGCAATATCGGTGCGTGTATTGAGGAATGCTTGGCGTTGGCACTGAAGATGCGGGATGAAGATCCGAAGGTATTCGTTCCGCAGCAGTTTGAAAACCCTGCCAACCCCGCCATCCAGCGTGAGCAGACCGGTGCCGAGATCTTGGCGCAGGTCGGAAAGCCTATCCACGGTTTTTGCTCCGGCATCGGTACCGGCGGGACCATCACCGGTATCGGTGAGACGCTGAAGGCGGCAAACCCCGATATGACCATTTGGGCGGTAGAGCCTGAAAATGCGGCGATCCTCTCCGGCGGCTCCATCGGTACACATATTCAAATGGGCATCGGCGACGGCGTTATTCCCGCCATCCTCAATCAGGAGATCTACGATGATCTCTGCATCGTTAAGGACGAGGAGGCCATTCAGGCATCCAAGGATCTGGCGGCAAAGGAAGGCATAATGTGCGGCATCAGCAGCGGAACCAATGTAGCGGCTGCTTTGAAATTGGCGAAAAAGCTGGGCAAGGGTAAGACGGTCGTTACCGTTCTGCCTGATACCGCCGAGCGGTATTTTTCCACCCCGCTTTTCGAATAAAATCTCAAAAAAATATTGATTTATAGCATTTTTTGCAGTAAAATAATTTTTGGTAGTTTATAAATTTTTTGTTTTATTAAAGAAGGGATCTGAAAGAAATGGAAACAAAAGAACGCAGAGTTGGTACAATTTCTCGGGGTATCCGTTGCCCCATCATCCGCGAGGGTGACGATCTGGCTGCTATCGTAACCGAGAGCGTGCTGGCTGCCGGCAAATCCGATGGTTTTGAGATGAGAGATCGCGATGTTATCGCTATGACCGAGTCCATCGTTGCGAGAGCGCAGGGTAACTACTGCACTGTTGACGATATCGCTACCGATGTGAGAAACAAACTGGGCGGCGGTACTGTGGGTGTTATTTTCCCGATTCTTTCCCGAAATCGTTTTTCTATCTGCCTGCGGGGTATTGCTAAAGGCTGTAAAAAGGTTGTTATTATGCTCAGCTATCCGACCGATGAGGTGGGCAACTCTCTCGCGACCCTTGATCTGATCGACGAGGCAGGCATCAATCCCTATTCCGACGTTCTTTCTCTGGAGCGTTACCGTGAGGTATTCGGCGTCCAGAAGCTGGAGTTCACCGGCGTGGACTACGTAGAGTTTTATACCGATCTGGTACAGTCTTGCGGAGCAGAGGTTGAGATCATCTTCGCCAACCAGGCAAAGGCAATTCTGGACTATGCAGATCATATTATTAACTGCGATATCCATACCCGCGCCCGCACCAAGCGGATCCTGCTGGAGAACGGCGCAAAGGTCGTTTGCGGTATGGATGATATTATGAATGCTCCCGTTAACGGCAGCGGCTGCAATGAAAAGTACGGTCTTTTGGGCTCCAATAAGTCCACCGAGGATCGGGTGAAGCTGTTCCCCCGCGAGTGTCAGGATCTGGTGTTGGATATTCAGGCGCGCATTCTGAAGGAGACCGGTAAGCACGTGGAAGTTATGGTCTATGGCGACGGTGCTTTCAAGGATCCCAAGGGTAAGATCTGGGAGCTGGCAGACCCCGTTGTTTCTCCCGCCTTTACCGATGGTCTGATCGGTACTCCCAATGAGCTGAAACTGAAATATCTTGCAGATAACGATTATAAGGATCTCTCCGGCGAAGAGCTGAAAAAGGCAATTTCCGAATCCATCAAGGCGAAGGACGGATCCAGCTTGGTGGGTAATATGGCTGCCCAGGGTACTACCCCCCGTCAGTTGACCGACCTGATCGGCTCCCTCTGCGACCTGACCAGCGGCTCCGGCGATAAGGGTACACCTGTTGTATTGGTACAGGGTTACTTCGATAACTATACCAACTGATCATAAGAACGGAGGGAAATTCTATGAATTGTAACGTTCGTCCCGAATCAATGGCGCGGATCACCACCAAAGAACTTGCAGATGCTTTTATCGCAGAGCAGATCGAGGCAGTTCGCGCCCAGGTAGGAGATAAAAAGGTGCTGCTGGCACTGTCCGGCGGCGTAGACTCTTCCGTTGTGGCTGCCCTGCTGATCAAGGCGATCGGCAAGCAGCTGGTCTGCGTGCACGTAAACCACGGACTTATGCGTAAGGATGAGTCTGAAAATGTCATCAAGCTGTTCCGCGAGGAACTGGATGCAAACCTGATCTATGTGGATGCTACCGATCGTTTTCTGGATCTCCTGGCAGGTGTTGCCGATCCGGAGAAAAAGAGAAAGATTATCGGCGCAGAGTTTATCAATGTCTTTGCAGATGAGGCAAGAAAATTAGATGATGTCTCTTTCCTTGCACAAGGGACGATCTATCCCGATATTCTGGAAAGCATCAAGCAGGCTGAAGGGAAAAAGGCAGTCAAGTCCCATCATAATGTGGGCGGTCTGCCGGAGGATCTGCAGTTTGAACTGGTAGAACCGATCAAGCTGCTCTTTAAGGATGAAGTGCGGGTCGTGGGCGAGGCTTTGGGTCTGCCCCACGAAATGGTTTACCGTCAGCCCTTCCCCGGTCCCGGTCTGGGTGTCCGTTGCCTGGGTGCCATCACCCGCGACCGTCTCCATGCCCTGCGTGAAGCTGACGCCATTCTGCGTGACGAGTTCGACAAGTGCGGCCTGGCAGAGAAGGTCTGGCAGTACTTCATCGCTATTCCCGATATCAAGAGCGTAGGTGTGAAGGACGAGAGCCGCTACGAAGGCTGGCCCGCCATCATCCGGGCTGTCAACACCAAGGACGCAATGACCGCTACCATCGAGGAGATCCCCTATCCTGTGCTCCACAAGATCACCCAGCGGATCACCTCCGAGGTCGAGGGTATCAACCGCGTTCTGATGGACCTGACCCCGAAGCCCACCGGCACCATTGAGTGGGAATAATTTGAAAAATCCGAAAAACCCAGTAATTGCAAGGCTTTTCGGACTTCGCCCACTTCTTCTGATAAGGTTTTGATAAGAATGGCATCCAATGCGATTATTCTGCGTTGCGAGTGGCTTGTGAGTAAAGAATAATTTCAACCATCTCACAAAAATCCCATATTAGCATTTAAGCCCGTACTGATCGGATGTCAGTACGGGCTTTTTGTCGTTCATTTTCAGTTGTTC
>JAZQAQ010000171.1:0-16030 GCA_045545255.1 Eubacteriales bacterium
CAGATAAAGCTTTTTCCTTTTGATCTCCTTAATAAATATTTTTATTTTCCCGATACTGACGCCAGATATTTTCAAAAAAGTCCTCGTCGGCGGGAATGGGGCGAACTGCCCGCCAAGAGCAGGCAAAACCATCCTCGGTAGGGTAGGTTTCCTGCACCTTGCAGCGGGAGTCCCCTTGCTCGGCGGTAAAGCGGAAAAGCTCCGGCAGCCCTGCCCGCAGAGCACCCTTTTCATCGGTATAGAGGGCAGAGCCGCGGGTATCACCGATGGTCTCGGCGTAGTCCAGCATTGCGGTCAAGACCGCCTCTTGGGTCACCAGAAGGTCCCGCAGCTTATAGTAAAGAAAATGCGGTTGATTCTTGGGGAGGGTAAGTGCGGCGCGCTCCGCAGAGACCTCTGCCAGCGCGGCTTTCATCCGATCTTTATTGCGAATGGCGGCGGCAGTGTCGCTCATCCGACGCTGCGCCTTTTGGATCTGTTCCTTAAGATCGCCGGTCTCCTGCTCCTCCACCGAGGGCAGTGCATCCAACGCTGCGCAAAAATCCTTTTCATCGGGGATGGGATTGCCGCAGGCGGCGATATATTGGGCAGCGCGAAGGGAGCCCACCTGCCCTGCATTGAGGGCAGAGCCGCCGGGACGGGTAATGCCGTGGGTACCGGCACATTCTCCCGCCGCAAAGAGACCCTTCACCGAGGTCTGCCACCAAAGATCGACGGCGATACCGCCGTTATGGTGCTGGGCACAAAGGGCGATTTCTAAATAATCAGCGGTAATATCCAGTCCCTTTTCCCGATAAAGCTCGATGGCGGGGGTATTCATCAAGGCAAGCCGCTCAATGGGCGTGCCGAAGCAGGACTCTGCCTTGCGGAGATAGTCATAGGCCTCAGCGGATAATTTTTCATATTCAATCTCTGCAAAGCCAAAGGGATTTTTGGTGAAATCCAGATAGACCCGCCGCCCCAGCAGGACGCACTCCCGATAGACCAGAAGGTCGATGACAGAGGAGCCCTCCGCCACCTTTTTACTATCGAAGGGCCATTGATAGCCCTTTAAAAAGACGGCGGAAAGTGCCTCGTAGGGGTCTTTAAAATAGTCGGCTAAAAATTCGTGCTCTTTGCCGTCTGCATCGACGGATACGAAGCGGGGCAAGACCTGCATATAAGTACCGGAAACATTCCATCGGGGGTTGACGGACGCCAGTCCGTACTGCCATTCGGTGAGGTTCTGCGCCGCCGCCCCTGCCCGCAGGGCAAGACCGCTGGAGCCGGTATGACATTCGGGATAGACGCTATCGGCATAAATGCCTGCAGGACCGCCGGTGGCGACGACGATATCTCCGCAGCGAAACGCCACCCGCTCATCGGTCTCGGTCTCAAGGCAGAGAAGTCCGCAGACTTGATCTCCCGATTTAAGAATTTCGATGGCAAGAAGCCCGTCGAAGATCTCCACACCCAGAGTATCCGCATTCTTCTCCAGCGCATAGGTCATAAATTTAGAGGTGAGCGGGCCTGCGCTGGTGGCACGGGCAAAGGGATCGTGGTCCGTTTTATAGCCCACATATTCGCCGTACCGATTGACGGGAAATTCCACCCCCAGCTCGCAGAGGTTCATAAAGCAGCGGGCAGAAAGTGCCGCTTCGCAGAGGGCGTTATCGCCGTCCACACTGCCGCCTGCGAAAAGGTTTTCCGCCATCTGACGGACGCTATCGGGAGCATCCCCGCCCAAGCCTAATTTATAATAGGTCTGCTTATCGCTGCCGGTATTGCGGGAGGTACCGCAGTTTATACCCTCGGTAATAAGTGCAACATTTTTTCCGAATTGTTTTAAGCGGCAGGCGGCATTATAGCCTGCCGCACCGCTGCCGACAACAACGCAATCGTAAGTATAAATCTTCATTATAATCTCCTTATATGGAAACCGCCGTCCACATCCAAGGACTGCCCCGTCACATAGGGCAGCGCGCCGCTGCAGAGTGCCCAGACAGCGTCGGCAATATCCTGCGGCTGACCCCACCGCTTGATGGGCAGCAGTCCGCCGTCGATGAGGGCGTCATATTTCGCCTTGACCTTATCGGTCATTCCGGTGGCGATGATACCGGGACGGATCTCATTGACTGTAATGCCGTACTCTGCCAGACGGTCGGCAAAGAGGGTCGTGATCATCGTAACGCCTGCCTTGGAGATGCAGTATTCTCCGCGGCTGGTACTGCTGGTATAGCCGGACATCGAGGAGATATTGACGATACTGCCGCTCTGATTTTGGATCATCTGATTGGCAACCAGCTGGGTGAGGAAAAGGGTTCCCTTGGTATTGATGCCCATCACGAAATCATAGCTTTCCTCGGTCATCTCCAGAATATCCGCCCGCACCTTGGGTGCCACGCCCGCCACGTTGACCAAAATATCGATCCTGCCGTATTTTTCCATTGCCAGATCAACATACGCTCTGCGGCTTTCATCGCGGCTCAAATCGCCCTGAAAATAGGTGAATTCACCCTCCAATGAGCGGGGCATTGCGGGGGCAACGTCCATTCCCACGACGGCAACGCCGTTTTGAAGTAATTTTTCTGCGGTGGCAAAGCCGATCCCGCCTGCCACGCCGGTGACTAATGCAATTTTTTTCATATCATTTACCTCACTTAACTTATATAAACGGTCTGCGATCCAAAACCAACCGCAAGGGTTTGGTGGTCAAAAGCTTACCGGGCAGAGCGGTCTGCAATTCCGCAAGACAGCAGACTGCGCCAAAGAGCATATGCAGATCGTTGAAGCTTTCGTCGGTCATGGGATCCAGCCCCATCATCATCTCAATATATTCCTCGGCAAATTTTTCCAATGCCGCCTTACCCTCATAGAAGCGATGGGGAGACTGCCGCATCGCGCGGGTCAAAGCAAAGACCACGTCGATCTCCAAAAATCCGCAATGATCCAGCATCTTGCAGGCACGCGCATCCTCCATCAAGGTCAGGCAGGAATCAATGATCTTTTCGGGATACCGATAGGGGCGACGCTCCGCCTCGTGGTTAAACATATAGTGGAAGCCCCCCGCCATATGCTTATATAGCTCGATCCCCTCCTGATTTCCGTAGGTAAAAAAGCCGATCTCGGGGTCACTATGCGCCCAAAACCAATCGAAATACCAATTTTTCCACTCCAATCCCACCATATCGGTATTGGTCAGACAGGGCAGGATGCCCGCGCCCCGATGGGAGGCGGGCCAGGGATTTTCCTCCCAAGGCACTTCCTTTTCCAAAAGCGTGTATAAGCCCTCTTTGGTGGTGTATTTTTCCAAAGCAACTGCTTTATAAAGGGGCTTTGCATCAAATAATTCCAACGCCGCCATACAGTGCGCGGTGGTATGGATGGTATGATGGGTGGCTTCGGTAAACATTCCCGTCTCGGGGTCCTGCAGCTCCTGCAGATTGCGCACCCACTCTGCCCGCTCAGCGGGTCGGGAGGGGAAGCGACCGATGGTATATAAAATATTGGCGGCATCGGCACAGCCGTATTCATTGCGCCCTAATTGGCGGGGCTCCCCCCGTTTATTCAGCTTTTGCCAAAGCCAGCGGGCGTAGCAGCCCTCGGAGAGCTTATGCCGCGCCACGCTATCGGCGATCCGTTCGATCAGGATATCAATATTGGTGGTTTTCATTTTATTTCTCCTTACAGGCTTTATAGATGGCAAGATAAGGATCCGTATCACGGATGACACAGCCGGGCGTACCGCCGGGGGTACGCATAATCTCGGTACATTTGGAGCAGCAAAGGCAGATCTTATTTTTCTCCATCCCGCCTTTTTTCAAGATATCCTTGGCAAAGTCGGGATAGGCGAAGATGGTACGCCCAAAGCCCGCGAGATCGAATTTGCCGTCCTTGATATAGGCGGCGGCAACGTTGGGAGCCGCCACGCCCAGATATGAAAGGGCAGAGGAGAGGATGGTCATCTCGGGGACACGCTCTTTCAGCGTTGCAATCCCATCCAAGACCCGCTTGACCCCCTCCAGAGGGTGCTCCGCGATCTCATAGCCGCCCTTGGCAAAGGGGCGGTTGACGTGGGGATTGAAATAGGGGTTGCCCATCGTGATATTCAAAAGGCGAACGCCGTAGGAATAAAGCTCCTTGATCAGCCATTCCGGCTCGGTGGGATCAAAGTCCAAAGAGCCGTCGGTCTTGACGCCGAAGCCGTACGGATAGGGAAATCCGTCGTAGACATTGAGGCGGGAGCTGACGATGAAATCATTGGAGCAGCTCTCCAGCGCGCCCTTGACGCTCTCCCGCAAAAGGCGGGTACGGTTTTCCAAAGACCCGCCGTACCGACCCTCCCGCTCAAAGGCGGAGAGCAGCTCGGAATTGAGGTAGCGATGACAGCATTTGATATCCACACCGTCAAAGCCTGCCCGCTCCGCCAGCATGGCACCCTTGACCAGTGCCTCGCCCACCCGATCCAGATATTCATCGGTAACGATGCGGTCGGCAGAGATGGGATTTTCCTTTTCAAAAATGGGGTTATTATATGCGATCAGCGGAGCGGGCGTGCCGTAAGGCTTGGAATACCGTCCCGAATGGGTGGCTTGCATAATGACCAGCGGCTCATAGCCGTTTGCCTTGAGGGCATCCTCCTTGATGGTCTCCACCTGACGCTTGAAATCATCTAAATTATCCTCGGTGATATAGAGCTGGCGGGGATTGGCTCTTCCTTCCTCCAGCACCGCAGTGGCTTCAAACCAGATCAATCCGGCTCCACCCTCTGCAAAACGGCGATAACGGCGCCGCGTTAATGTATCGGGACTACCCTCTGCAGTACCGTCGCACCCCTCCATCGCTTGACAGGCAAGGCGGTTGGGGATGGTCTTTCCCCCGATTTGAACGGGCGCGCCCAAAAGGGCGATCTCCTCGGTAAAGGGCAGCTCTGTCCCTAATTTTGTATTTTGATCCTTAAAATCTTCAAAGTTTTGATAGACTGTACGATTCATTCTTCTCAACTCCTTTTCTTCATTTTAATCCTTTTCCCTACGGTTGACTATATCAATATTGTTTATATTTATGTAAATCTTGCAAAATCTCTTCACTCCTTGTATAATGAACAGGGGAGGGGATCGCAATGAAAAAACTGATACAAGAAGCATATTTTTCGGATAATGTCCTGAAAAAATCTGCCCACTACCACGATTGCCATCAGATCATTCTGATTTTGAAGGGGCAGGTACAGGTTTGTGTAAATGAAGCAAAATTGCAGGCGGGCGCAGGAAATCTCCTGCTTTTCAGCCGCTATGAAAACCATTCCGTCACCATCGATTCGACGGAATATGAGCGATATGTCCTCCATCTGGACCCTTCGGCAGGAAGTCGGGAGAACCGCCTTTACTCCCTTTTTTCCAACCGACCGGGCGGATTCGGCAATCTATTGGATATTGCGGCAGAGCGGGATGCCTTTGAGGAGATTTTTGCCCGCATTGTGGCAGAAGGTCAGGCAAAAACGCCGCTGGCAGATGAAATGCGGCAGCTATTGGTCAATCAACTGCTGATTATGATCTACCGTCGGATCCCCGACAGCCTGCAATATCTGGACGAGGAAAATTTTGAATTGGTGACCGCCCTTCAGCGGCGGTTTGAACGCGCCTATCGAGAGCAATATACGCTGGAGGGTTTGGCAAAGGATTATAATATCAGTCCGTCCTCCCTCTCTCATCGGTTTAAGGAGATCACCGGCTCCTCGGTGATGGACTATCTCCTCTCCTGCCGCCTTGCGGCGGCAAAGCGGGAGCTGAGCAGTACCGCTTTCAGCATCGGTGAAATTATTGAGCACTGCGGGTTCAGCGACAGCAGTAACTTCAGCCGCACCTTTAAAAAGCGGGTAGGCTGCTCCCCCTCGGAATTTCGTACATTATATAAAGGAAAATAATCACTGCCTGCTCTTTTTATAAGCGGTGGGACTTTTGCCGTACTGCGCCTTAAAGCAGCGTGAAAAGTAATTCTGATCGGGGAATCCGCTGGCAACGGCTGCAGATGCCACCGTCATTCCGGGTTCCTTGAGGAGTCTGCGGGCATTCTCCAGCCGCAGCGTGCGGATATAGGTGGTGGGAGTCAGACCGGTGATCTCTTTGAATCGGCGGCAAAAATACGCCTTATCGTACCCAAAGCGACTGCTGATCCCTGCAGTAGTGATAGGCTCTTGGAAATGCTCCTCAATATAGGTGACGATCTCCTCCAACCGCCGATCCTCGGTGAGACGGACGTAATCTCCGTCCCCGTGCCGCTCCAAAAGCGCGCCGAGGATCTGGTAGCAAAGCCCCGTCACCGTCAGCTCATATCCCGTCCGCTTTTCTTCCTCCACCGCAAAAAGGCGGTCGATCAGCTCCTGCAGGTCGGCATCCCGTACCACCGGCAGAAAGGCGGCACCAAAATGATGATAGGGCAAAAGCATCCGTCGGAGGGTCTCGTTATGAGCGAAGGGCTCTAAAAGCTCCAGCATCACCACCCGATAGGCTACGCCTTGCGGACCTGCCGTCCCCATATGGGTGGCGGAGCAATTGATGACGACGATATCTCCCGCCTTTGCCGAAACTGCCTGCCCCGCCAATTGCAGCTGCATCTCTCCCGCGTCCAGAATCAAAAGCTCCAGCCGATCGTGCCAATGGAGCGCATTAAAGACCGGATGGTTTGCCTCGCGGGTGAAGCGGCGAAGCTTGACCGGTATCTCCCCGTAGATGACGGGGGTTTTTTCAAAAAGAGCGTTGTATTTCACAAAATCCTCCGATGTCAATATTGTGCTAATATAGAGCAATAATGTTGCTTGTTTCTGCAATAATTTTATGATATCATAGAAAAAGCGAAGATTCAATATTTACTTGATTTAAGGAGAATAAAAAATGAGTAAGCCTCTTACCGTCGTTGTGATGGGTCTTGGAAACCGCGGTGCAAAATATGCTAAATTGATGTCTGCCGATCCCGCGCATTATCAGGTGGTGGGTATCGCAGAGCCTGACCACGCCCGCAGAGACGAGATTCAGGAGATCTTCCATCTTTCAGACGATGTCTGCTTCGATTCCTGGGATCAGCTTCTGGCGCAGCCCAAGATGGCAGATATTGCCGTCATCGCGATGATGGACGATATGCATTACGAGCCTGCGATGAAAGCCATCGAGCTGGGCTATAATCTGCTTTTGGAAAAGCCCGTCGCACCTACCGCCAAGGAATGTGCCGACATTGCAAACGCCGCCAAGGCAAAGGGCGTAGAGGTCCTGGTCTGCCACGTCCTGCGGTACGCTCCCTTCTATGTGAAGGTCAAGGAGCTGCTGATGGATGGAGTCATCGGCGACGTGATGTCTGCCGTTGCGGTAGAGGGCGTCGGTAATATCCACCATAGCCATAGTTACGTCCGCGGCAACTGGCACAGCGAGGAGGAGACCTCTCCTATGCTGCTGGCAAAGAGCTGCCACGATCTGGATATCATTCAGTGGCTGCTGGATAGCCCCTGCAAAAAGATCCAGTCCTTCGGCTCTCTCACCCACTTCAAGGAGGAGAATGCGCCCGAAGGCTCTCCCGTAAGCTGTGTCAACGGCGACTGCCCCGTACGGGAGCAGTGCTGCTACGATTGCATTGCAATGTATGTGAAGAATCAGAAAAACCATCGTCGGAGAATCATCACCAAGGGCATCGCCAAGACCCCCGTCCCCACCGACGAGGAGGTCCTGGAGGCACTCAAGACCACCGACTACGGTCTCTGCGTCTATCACGCCCATAACGATGTGGTGGATCATCAGACCGTTAATATGCAGTTTGAAGGCGATACCACCGTCACCTTCTCGATGAACGCCTTCAATAAGGGCGGTCGCTACATTCGTCTCTTCGGCACCAAGGGTGAGCTTTTCGCCAACGCTGCCGATACCACCATCACCATCCGTACATACGGACAGAAGGAGCCCATCCTCGTGGAGGTCCCCAAGATCGACGAGAGTATCGTCGGCGGTCACGGCGGCGGCGACCAGGGTATCATTCAGGAGCTGCATCAGTATATGAGCGGTGAATATACCGGCTTCCGCGCCGCTAATATCCATACCTCCGTACGCAACCATATGCTGTGCTTTGCCGCAGAGGAATCCCGCCATAACGACACCGTGGTGGATATTGATACCTATATGGAAAAATTTGATCTTGAGAATCAGTATTAATTAAACTTAAAAGCCCTCCCCGTCGAGGCGCACTTCGTAAGGAAGTGCGCCTCAGTTATATTCGCCTTACGGCGAGTTATATTGCTTCGCAGTGATATTATGCTATGCATAGTGATATTGTCCTACGGACAGTTTTAGGGCGAATATAATATCACGAAAATCGCAAGGTTTTCATATCACTTTTGCCGTGAGGCAAAAATATCACTGCAAAAGACAGTTTGCAATATTACTTTACCTACCGAGAAAGATGTTCTTTATTTTCGGCAAGTATTACTTTTCTCAAAGTATGTAACCCACTATGACACTTTCACACCCAATGTGCAAAGTGTCATTTGTTTTGTGAGGATAAAAGCCGAGCGAGACAACTTCTTTACGAAGTGTCTCGCTCGGGGAGGGCTTTTAAATTATAATTGATCTTTCAGCGTTTTCCGGGTACGGCGGAGCATAAAAAAGGCGATGATCCCCACCGGGATATAGGTTGCCGCTTGATTCAGCCAGAGTCCGTCCAGCCCCAAGGGCCAGAGCAACGCGACCATAATCAACGGAAAGATCAAGGCGGTGGAGAGGGAAAGTACACCGGCGTTTTTAGGCTTTTCAACGGCGTTATAAAAGCTTTGGGCAGAATAGCCGAACCACCAGAACAAAAATCCCGCGCTGAAAAGGCGCAGAGCGTGGGCAGAGAGATTCAATAAATCGGTCTCGCTGCTATTGACGAAGATGGAGGCGATCTGACGAGGCAGCAGGCTCATCACCAGCACCGCAACGGCAGAAACGGCGGCGGTGGCGGTAAAGACGCATTTGGCAAGGCTTTTGACCCGCCCAAACGCCTGCGCACCCCAGTTGAAGCCGATGGCGGGCTGCATCGAATCGCAAAGCCCGTAAAGAAAGGGATGCACCAGGTCGCTGCAATACATCAGCACCGAAAAGGCAGACACCGCCAAAGTGCCGCCCATTCGGATCAGCAGCGCATTCATCACCAGTGAGAAAAGCCGACCTGCAATGTTATTCAAAAAGGTGGGAGACCCGCAGGCAACGGTCTGACGCAGGATCTGCAGTTCAAACTTCGGCTTTCGGAACTTGAGCAACGCTTTCCTGCGGAAAAAGGGGATCAGTGCAATAAAAGCGCAGATCGCCATCCCCAGATTGATGGAGAGGGCGGCACCTGTCAGTCCCATTTTCCATACCGCCACAAACAGCACCAAAAGCACGATCTGCAGGATCGACATCAGGATATTCAATGCCATACTGCCGCGGATAAAGCCGCAGATCCGCAAATAGTTGTCCATCGCAAAAACCAAGGTGGTAAGAGGGCTCATCATCGCGTTGATCCTGAGGTAAGCCACCGCCAGCTCTGCCACCCGTTCCTCCGCTCCCATCAGGGAAATGAAGGTGGGTGCCAAGGCATACATCAAGGATCCCACCGTTGCCGCAACGGCAACGATCAAAAGAACAGAGCAGGAAAAGATATTGTTTGCGTGCTCGTAATTGCCCTTTCCGTGGGCAATGGAGATGGGGATGGCGGAGCCGACGCCGACCATATCGGAGAGCGCAAAGTTGATAAATACCAGCGGCATCGCCAGATTCATCGCGGCAAAGGCTTCCCCGCCGATAAACTGTCCCACAAAGATCCCCTCGATGATAAAATAGATAGACATAGCAAACATACTGATCACTCCGGGAACGGCTGCCTTGAAAAAAAGCCGTACCGGCGGGGTATCCGCATATAACCGATTGGATTTTTCAGTCATCTTTTTACTCCTTGTAAAATAAAAAGCCGGATAAGGCAGGCGTTTCAGCCTGTGCCTTATCCGGCTCATCATTTCCATACGAATGATTTGCCCTCCGAGCAAGCAATTCTATTATAACGGAAAAAACAGGAATGTCAAGATCAGATACCCATCACCGCATCAATGGGCAGCGACACCACAACTCCCTTGGCATCGCTATGCATTCCGCAATTTTTGCCGATGGCGGTCATAATCTCATTCTTTTTCTCGTGCTCGGCGAGGATCAGGACGATCTCCTTCTCCTCCTGAACGCTCAGCCCCCAGATCGCGGTGGCATCTTCACTGCCGATACTGCGACTGTGCAGGACTGTACCGCCGCCTGCACCTGCAGCGCGGGCAGCATCCATCACATCGTCGCTGAAGCCACGGTTCACAATGGCAGAGATGAGTACATATTTCGTTGTTACCATATTCCGTTCATCCTTTCCCTTGGCAGTTTCATCCTTTGCGGTCTTATCCATCATCTGCAAAAGCAGGTTGCTGACCCCTGTGAGAGGGATGGTAAAGGCGATGCCGCTATTGACGGCATCCAACCGCAGCTTAGAGTGCAGAAGGTTGAGCATTTTATTGCCGAAGTCTACGGGAACCGTGCTGATCAGCACGCCCTTATCGGTACTTCCAAGACCCAGCGTATCCATAATCTCACTGGAGGCGGTACCGCTGGCATTCAGCCGATACTGAATGGGCAAAGCACTTTTGAGGAACATCTCTGCCGCCCGATCCGCCAGCTTGGGGGATGCGATCAGCATCAAAAGCTGATAGGCGGAGGCTTTTTGCGTGTTTTCCATCAGTTTTCCACCTCCAAATCAATGATATCGTCGCAATCGTCGGTAAGGCCGCCATAGAGCCGGACCAGCTTCTGCAGTCTTGCCGTTTTAAAGCGGTATACAAGACCCATTATCTGAATGGCGATCAGCGGGGTCAGTGCCACCAACGCCACCACCCCGAAGGCATCGGTCATCAGATTGCCGCCCAAGGCTTGGCAGGTGCCGATGGAGAGGGGGAGCAGGAAGGTGGAGGTCATAGGACCGCTGGCAACGCCGCCGGAGTCGAAGGCGATACCGACGAAGATTTTCGGTACGAAAAGTGACATCGCCAGAGCAATGAGGTAGCCGGGAATGACGATCCATTGGATCGGGATATTAAAAAGCACCCGAAACATCGCCAGCCCGATACTGATGGCCACGCCGATGGACATACTGCGATTCATCGCTTTAACGGAGATAGCACCGTCTGTGACGTTTTCCACCTGATGATTGAGGACCTGAATGGCAGGCTCCGCCTTCACGATATAGTAACCGATCAGCATCCCGATGGGGATCAGTACCCAGTTATAGGGGAGGGAAGCCAGCTCCTTACCGAGGAAGGAGCCCACCGGTGCAAAGCCCACGTTGACGCCGCAAAGAAAGAGCACCAATCCCAAATAGGTATAGATCATACCCACGGCGATCCGCTTGAGCTGCCGCTTTTGATAACGGCGGGTCACCAGCTGAAAGAGTACGAAGACGGCCGCGATGGGCAGCAAGGAGACGAGCACCTCACCCGCAAAGGCGGGGAGCTCCTGCAGAAAGACCTGCACCACATCACGGGTCGTCCCTACCTTTGCCACTTCGCCCATCGAATAGATCGCTTCGGTTGGCTTGAAAAAGCAACCCAAAATCAACACCGCCAGAATGGGTCCCACGCTGGAGAGTGCCACCAGACCGAAACTATCGCTGGCGGCGTTTTTATCGCTTCTCACCGAAGCGAGACCTACGCCCAGCGCCATAATAAAGGGGACGGTCATCGGTCCGGTGGTAACGCCGCCGGAGTCAAACGCCACCGCCAAAAACTCCTTGGGCACGAAGAAGGATGCCCCGATCAGCAAGAGATATAAGACGATCAGCATACGGGAAAGATCGATCTGGAATTTGATACGAATGATGGCAACCGCCAGGAAAAAGCCGACTCCCACCGCCACCGTCAGGATCAAAATCAAATTGGGAACAGAGGGAACCTGCTCGGCAAGCACCTGCAGATCCGGCTCGGAGACGGTGATGATGGCGCCCATAATAAAGCCGATGATCACCACCAGCCAGTTCTTCTTTGTGCGGGAGATCTGCACACCGATGCCCTCACCGATGGGGGTCATCGACATCTCTGCGCCCAACTGGAAAAGACCCATCCCCAAAATCAGCATAACCGCACCCGCAAGGAACATTACCATCGTCCCCAGCTCCATCGGGATCAGTATAATGCTGAGCAGCAGCATTATACCCGTAATGGGCAAAACTGCAGAAAGGGATTCCATTGTTTTTTCTCTTAATTTAGGATTCAACTTCATACCGCCTTTCTGCAAATTATTATCGTAGAGAATTTATGCGGACATTTTATCACAAAATAAGATTATTCTCAACCCTTATTCAAAGATTTTCTGTATCGGCTCGGAGAGATGCCGTGCTTTTTAAGAAACGCCCGATTAAAGGTGCGGATGGTGGAAAAGCCTACCATCCCCGCGATCTCGGTGACGGAGTAATTATTGCTTTTCAAAAGCTGCTCCGCATCCGCAAGCCGCAGCGCGTTGATATAGTCACAGAAATTGACGCCGATCCGCAGGCTGAAGATATGGGAAACGCTGCTTCGGCTGATATGCAACGCCCGCGCAAGATCCTCCACTGTAAGGGGCTCTTTATAGTGGCAGGCGCAGTATTGCAGGATCTGCAGCACGGTATCTCTGGAAAGGCTGCTTTTTTCAATGGTATAAAACTGCAGCAGCTTACCGAAAAGGGCGGTAATATAGGCGTCGATGACGGGGCTATAGCCGTCCCTGCGGTATTCCGCATACGCCGTTTCCATCAAAAAGACGGTATTATCGTCCTCCTGCTCCCGCAGCTCCAGCAATGCCGCAGTGGGCGCACCCTCCAAAAAGACCTCGTTATAGCTGAGCAGGCTGGAGGGCTTGACGATTAAGACAAAGTATTCTCCGCCCTTACTTTCAATATAGTGATGGGTCTGGTTGGGAAAGACCAGAAAAAAGGAACGGTCGGTCAGAGGATACTCCTTCCCGTCGCAAAATGCCGTACCGACTCCCTTTTTGATATAAACCAACTCGATGTCCTCGTGGACGTGGGTGGAAAAATTAAGAGAGCTTCTTTTTTGAAACTGCAGTTTGGTTTTGATTTCTCTGAAAATTTGCTCCATACCGACTCCGTTTTGCATAAAATGTCCGAAATTTCCAACTAATTTACTTGAATCTTAACACAATTCGTCTTATAATGCAATTAGTAAATATAATTATAGGAGGACTTCTTATGAATCTTATGCGCAATCGCTATAAAGTGAGACCCGGAAAGTGGGCAAGATACAACTATAATCTGACCACTAATATGGGTGAAAACGGCAAGCGCCTCAGCGGATGCGAGGAGCATATCGCTCTTTCCAGACGCGTGGCAGGCGAGGGTATGGTTCTTTTGGAGAATAACGGACTGCTCCCCTTGAAGAAGGGTACAAAAGTCGCCCTCTTCGGCATCGGCAGTCTGGACTATGTGAAGGGCGGCGGCGGAAGCGGTCAGGTGTACTGCGAATATATCCGCAACCTCTACGAAGGTTTCCTTTGCAAGGCTCCCGATTTCTCCATCTATGAGCCGATCACCAAGTATTACTATGATTATGCAGTCCCCCTCCTGCCGGAGTACGACAGTGACCGCCTCTTTGATGAGATTGACGTCCCCGCCGAGCTGGTCGCTGACGCGGCAAAGCAAGCAGACGTGGCGATCATCACCATCCACCGCTATTCCAGAGAGCATTTTGACCGCTTCGGTGAAAAGGGTGACTTTTACTTAACCGATACCGAGCAGAAGATGGTAGACGACGTTACCGCCGCCTTCGACCATAGCGTAGTGGTTCTGGATGTGGGCGGTATGGTAGACGTCTCCTGGATCAAGAATAATCCCAAGATCGACGCTGCTCTGCTGGCCTGGCAGGCCGGTATGGAGGGCGGTCTTGTTATCGCGGATATCCTCTGCGGTGATGTAAATCCCTCCGGTAAGCTGACCGATACCTTCGCCAAGAGCTTCCCCGACTACCCCTCCTCCGAAAGCTTCAACGCCAGCGACGACTATGTCTGCTACTATGAAGATATCTATGTGGGCTACCGCTATTTCGAGACCATCCCCGGTGCAAAGGAAAAGGTCAACTATCCCTTCGGTTTTGGTCTTTCCTATACCACCTTTGCGCTTTCCAAGCCCGTCGCAGCCCTCAAGGGCGAGGAGATCGAAGTCTCTCTGACCGTCAAGAATACCGGTAAGGTTGCCGGTAAGGAAGTGGCGCAGGTCTATTATTCCGCACCTCAGGGTGTGCTGGGCAAGCCCGCCATCTGCTTGGCAGCCTTCAAAAAGACTGCCCTGCTGCAGCCCGGCGAGGCAGAGGAGATCACCCTCACCTTCCCCGTAAGCAATATGGCAAGCTACGACGATCTGGGCAAGCTGCAGATGTCTGCTTATCTCTTGGAGGGCGGCGAATACCGCTTCTTCGCAGGCAATAACTGCCGCGACCTGCAGGAGGCAGACTTCCGCTATGTGGTTGAAGAGAAGTTCGTTGTCACCGAACAGCTGGAGCAGCGGTGTGCACCCAATAAGTTGGAAAAGAGAATGCTGGCAGACGGCTCCTTTGAGTCCTTGCCCGACTTCCCCGTCAAGGAATATAAGGATTACGATATCCAAGCTCCCGAAATCAATGAAACCATCCCCGAGAATCCCAAGGGTCCCGGCAGAGTCTGGAAGCTCGTCGATGTGGCAGACGGCAAGCTGACGCTGGATCAGTTTATGATGCAGATGACCGACGAAGAACTGATTCAGATGATGAGCGGTACTCCGGATCGCGGTGTGGCAAACACCAAGGGCTTCGGCTATATCCCCAGACTGGGCGTCCCCGGATTTATGACGGTAGACGGACCTGCGGGCGTACGGCTTACCCCCAAGATGGGCAACCCCACCACCGCTTGGCCCTGCGCCACCCTCATCGCCTGCACCTGGGATCCCAGCCTGCTCTATGAGATCGGGAAAGCCGGTGCCTTGGAGTGTAAGGAAAACGGTATGGCCACCTGGCTGTCCCCTGCACTCAATATCCACCGCACCCCGCTCTGCGGCCGGAACTTTGAATACTTCAGCGAAGATCCGCTGATCTCCGGTAAATTTGCCGCTGCCAAGGTGCAGGGCATCCAGAGCGAAAACGTCGCCTCCTCCGTCAAGCATTTTGCCTGCAATAACAAAGAGATCAACCGTAAGATGAGCGACAGCCGCGTCTCCGAGCGTGCACTCCGCGAGATTTATCTCAAGGGCTTTGAGATCTGCGTCAAGGAGGCTCAGCCCTGGACGGTGATGAGCAGCTATAACCTCATCAACGACCGCCGCTGCTGCACCAGCTACGAGCAGTTGACCGGCATCCTGCGGGATGAATGGGGCTTCAAGGGCATCGTTACTACCGACTGGAATACCCCCTGCGATCAGACCTTCTGCGTTCTGGCAGGCAACGACGTTCGGATGCCTGTGGGCGATCCCGACGTTCTGCTCGAATCTCTTCATAACGGCAGAATCACCAGAGGTCACCTGCAAAAGAACGCCAAGAGAATGCTGGAGATGTTCTTAAAGTTTGATTGATGACCGATTTGCCCTAAATGTTCGAAAAATCCTGCTCCCCCGCAACGTTTCGTGCTATAATAAGGCAAACATATCACAGGAGGCACCATATGCAAAGAATTTTGATCATCGGCAACAGTCATTCCGTTGACGCCTTTCATCTGCTGAACGAGGTATTCCGCAGCCAGCAGCCCGAAAAGAATTATATCCTCGGAATCGTGTACTATTCCGGTTGCTCCATCACCAAGCATATCGACTTTTACCGCACCGACGCAAAGGAAGTGCACTACTATAAAAATGTGGATGGCGAATGGACCGTCACCAAAGGCTCCTCCCTCAAGGAGATCCTCCGGGATGAGCCTTGGGACACCGTCTTTCAGCAGGCAGCAAAATCCGATCTGGACGAGACCTTAAATCTCGCCGGTCGGCGGGAGCTGATGGAGATCGTCAAGGAAGA
>JAZQAQ010000172.1:0-6182 GCA_045545255.1 Eubacteriales bacterium
TCATCGGTATAAGCGGCAAGGCGGTCACGCTCCACACTAAAGCCACGCGCCTCCATATCCGCCAGCACGACGGTCAGAGGGAACTCCACCTCATAGAGCAGTTTTTCCTGTCCGTTTTCCTTGATCTTTTGAAGAAGCGCATCGCAAAGAGCGGGCAATGCCGCAACGCAATCCTCAGCGCACTCGGCGGTAAGTCCGGTATACTCCTTTAAAAGATGGGGCAGCTCGTATTTATCACCGGGATCTGCTACATACGCCGCCACCATACAATCGAAATAAGGCTCCCCTTCAAAATCCGATCCGTAAAAAGGCTTGGCATCGTAGGTATATATTTTTTCAACCTGAGAAAGAAGGCTCTCGCCATCCTCCATACGGATCACCTTGCCATCCACGCAGGCGTAATAGGCGTCGGTACGGATAAAGTAGAGACCGTTCTTTTTAAAATAATCCAAATAATCGGCGGCAGAGCCGTTCAATTGGTCGGGCTTCTCTACCCGCTCCGGCTCTTTCAGTTCAAAGAGGTTGATGATACTGGTCAACTCCAAGTCCTCAAGCTGCTCAATAAGGCTTGAACCATCAAATTCAGCCACCTTCATAGCGTCGCTGTCCAGCTCGATCGGCACCTCACGACAGATCTTCGCCAAATCGTAAGAAAGATAGGCGGAGTCTTTGCCGTTTTCCAGTTTGGTGCGCAAGGCGGGCTTGATCTCCTCCAAATGGGCATAGACCTCATCCAAAGAGCCATACTGACGGATCAGTTCCAACGCACCCTTCTCACCGATACCGGGAACACCCTTAATGTTATCGGAGGTATCCCCTTGAATTGATTTCACATCTATTAATTGATGAGGCGCAAGTCCATACTTTTCCTTGATCGCCGCCTCATCATAAATCTCCATATCACTGGCTCCGGCCCGTGTGACCGGCATCAAGATCCGCACTCCGGCGTCGGCAAGCTGAAAATCATCCCGATCGCCGGAGACGATATCGCACTCATACCCTTGCTCACAGCAAAAGCGACTGACAGTACCGATAATATCGTCCGCCTCGTAGCCTGCCTTTTCCAGAATGGTCACATTCATCGCGCGCAGTAATGCTTTCAGCGGCTCAACCTGCGCCGCCAGATCCTCGGGCATTCCCTTACGCTGGGCTTTATATTCTGCATACATCTGATGACGGAAAGTCTTTTCCCGCAAATCAAAGGAAACCGCCACCATATCCGGCTTGGACAGTTCAAAATATTTATGATAAAGCTTTAAAAATCCAAAAATACCGTTTGTGGGACGCCCATCACGGGTAGAGAGGGCGTGGATGGCATAGTATGCTCGATTAAGAATGGAATTTCCGTCAAAGATCAGAAGTTTCATCGTATTGGATCCCTTTCGTATTCAAAAAGTCAATCAGATCCTGCGGCAACGGACAGCGAAAATAAAGTTCCTCCCCGCTCACAGGCTGGGTAAATCGCAGGGTCTCGGAATGGAGTGCCTGACGCCCTAAAGCAGGATCCTCTTTTCCGTAAAGAAAATCTCCTGCAACGGGTGCGCCGAGATGCGCCATGTGGACACGGATCTGATGGGTACGCCCGGTCTCCAGCCGCAGACGAACCAAGCTATAGCCCGCCCCTTCAGCCAGTACCTCATAATGCGTAACCGCACGATCGCCCTTCGGGTCTACCTGACGGGCAAGTACCGAGTCCGGTTTTCGGGCGATGGGAGCATCGACCGTGCCGGACTTCTCTGAAAGTGTCCCCTCCAAGATCGCAAGATAACTGCGAGCAACCTTCTTCGCCTTGAGATCTTCTCCCAATACGCCGGCACTATGAGCATTCTTTCCCAACAGAATGGCACCGCTGGTATCCTTATCCAAGCGGTGAATCGGACGAAACACAAATTCCTTTCCCTTGCTTTGCATATAGTATGCCACGCCGTTGGCAAGGGTATTTCCGTGGTTCCCTAAAGAGGGATGGGTCGCCAGATGGGGCGGCTTATTCAGCACCAGTACGTCCTCATCCTCATAAACCACGGAAAGGGGCATCTCCACAGGTGGAATATGCTCGTTTGCCACCTGACTCTCTTTGTTTGCAATACGAACCGTCAGCAGATCTCCTTTGCGCAGTTGCTTTTGCACCGTCACGCGCTTTTTACCGACGGTGATGCCATAAGGATTCCGTTTCAAAGCGGCGAGTACACGCGAAGAGTAGCCGTGCCCCTTCAAAAAAGACAACACCGTCCGTCCCGCATCTGCTTCTTCAATTTGGTAAGTAATTTTACGATAATCCATTCAAAATTTCTTCCAACAAATCTCCTACCGCCTTTGCCATAGAAGCAAAGCCAAAATCAGTGGGATGGCAACCGTCCACCGTACCCTCATCGGCACAAAGCGCACACAATTCTTCGTTACTGATGAAATATACATTCTTATCCCCTGCCGCCAGAGCGTTCTGATAGGTCGTCTCAATGATGGCGCGACGCTCCTTTTCCGCCTCAGTGAGATAGAACTTGGGGCGGTTCATCAGTACGATGGGAAGGTCTGGATTTGCCGCACGGACGGTGCGGAAAAAGGGCTCGTGGGTCACACGCAGATCCTCAGATTTTTTGGCATTATGATCGTAGTCATAGACAAAGACCGACATCGGAAGATTTTTGATATACTCCGCCATCGCAGGCTCGCCCTTGGCATTCCCCGAAAAGCCGAGATTGACATAGTCGCAGTTCAGGCGGCGCGCGATCACCGACTGATAGCTTCTGCCGGGACGGGAGGCACATCCTCCTTGGGTGATGGAAGAGCCGTAATAGACGATGGGCTTCAAGGGGCGGTAAGGAGCAGGTGCCCAAATCTCCGCCTCCTCCGCAAGACCGATCTCCAGATACTGAACGCCGCTGTATAACGGCAGGTTAATGGTGATCTCCCGTCTTTGGGAGGTGCCCAGATCAATAAGGCTTTCATAACCGTCGCTCAAAGTGACGGGAGGAATAAAGCTCTTGACATACTTGCCGTCTGCATAGAGGTCAAAGCCTGCCGAGCCGGTGAGGGCAAAGTGGGCATTTTTACTGATGTTATGAAGCTTGGCGCGAATGGCGATCTTGGCACTGTCGGTAGCAAAGCGCACACGACCGCCTGCGTTCTTGGTATGCAGTTTCAGCACCCCATCGCTGACGGTGGCGGCAACCGCTTCCGGCATCCGACGAAAACAATCCCCCTCACGGAAAACACCGTAAATTACAAAGGGCTTGTCCTCGGCGGAACGGAAAACGAGACCGGTTTTATCGATCTCTTTATCTACTGCAAAATTTTTATCGATTAAAGAAATATCTGTCATTTTTTACTCCTTAATTATTCGCTCAGCCCTAAGGTCTCACCGGGCTTGATATGATAGAGTGTACCGTCCACGTCAAACCAGATTTCAAAAAGCGTGGGATTATAGACCATAGTATTATCGGCACTGTAAACGAGAGCATTATAAGCCTGCACGTAATCGTAGATCTCAATATTGGTGGCGTACCAGATCTCCTCGCGATTGCCGAGCTTTTTGCAGATCTCCTCCAAAAATTCCCAGCTTTGCTTTTTCTCAAACTCGGTGGAATGACCCCAAAGATAAAATAGCCTTGCGCCTCTTCTGGATCTATAGCAGTTTTGATTATCAAGCGCAATAAACTTATCAATGTATTCCATCACCTGCGGATTGAGATTTCGTACCGTGGGAACCCAGTGATACCAATCGTCGGGCAGGTCAAACCGATCGTTATCCCCACCTGCAGAACGGGCATAGACGATCCCAAGCTCCTTTAAATAACTCTTAATCGTTTCGTATGCTACCGGCTTGGAAAACTTATTGATGATGCGATCGGGATAGGCCATACCGCGGATAATGATTCCAAATTCTTTTTCCAGCGTCAGGCGGTTATCGAGGGTATCGCGGATCCCTTCAATGGGACGCAGAGTATCCATTCCGCGATGATGATAGCCGTGGTTGGCGATCTCGTGACCCTTCGCAAGAATATGCTCTTTGATGTATTCAGTGGTCAGATCACGCTGTTCATCGATCTTGCCGCCGCACAGGTTAAAGGTACATTTGATCCCGTAGCGATCGATAATCTCCAAAAGCTTTTTATCCTCGGCTCGCCCATCGTCATAGCTCAAGGTCACCGCCTTGGCTTTGCCGCCCGGAAACCGTAGATGATTATATTTCACACCCATTCCCCCACATAAAACATATAGAACCATTATAACATATATAATACTGTTTTACAATTAAATTCTTTTCTTATTACCGCCTACTTTCGGCAAAATCTACGCAAACGGAGTGTTATACTGGGGCTATGGTCATTTACGTTGATATTTTATTCTTCACAAATTTTATAATGGATGCACTGCTGCTTGCCACGACTGCACTGATTGCCGGACGGCGAATGGTACCCTGGCGGCTGCTGACAAGTGCCGCAGCAGGTGCGCTTTTCGGCTCCTTACTCTTTTTCGCCGTACTGCCCACCCCGCTGATGATTCTTTTGAAATTCGCCATTCCGGCAGTTTTGCTGTTGATTGGATTCCCCTTTGAACGGCTGGCATCCTACGGACGAACGGCACTGATCTATTTTTCGGCGCATCTGCTTTTTGGCGGCGGGATGTTTGCTTTTTATGCTTTTACCGATGCAGGCAGTCATATGCGGTTTGCAAACGGGATCTATTATATGGATCTCCCGCTCTGGCTGTTGCTGCTGCTCACCTTTGGATTCTATGGGTTGGTACGAGGTTTTTTCTATCTGCTGGATCGGCGAAAAGAAAAGAGCTATCTGCACACGTTAACGGTAGAAGGACAAAATCTCCTCGCGCTCCTGGACACGGGCAACTCCCTCTACGATCCTATTACGCTCCTGCCGGTCATTATCTGCCAATGGGATAGCCTTAAGCTGCCGGAGGAAGTCTTACGAGCGGTGATCCATAAAGATGCCACCGCTTTACCCCATCTTACAGAGCAATTTCCGGAACTGAAGCTACGGCTTCTCCCCTATACCGACGCCACCGGTGCCCGCACGCTGATCTATGCCTTTCGTCCCAAAAGTTTAAAGGTGGATGGCGAGGAACGAACAGGGCTGATCGGACTAACCTTGCATCCCCTCTCCGCAGACAATCGCTTTCAAGCATTATTACATAGAGATTGGAGTAAGTTATGAACATCATTCGTTATTATCTGCTTTATCATCCCGCACTGGCAAAACTGCTGAAAAAACTGGCAGGCCGCGTCCATTACGCCAACGGCTATATCACCTTACCGCCGCCCCTCAAGCCGGAGGAAGAGCAGGAATATATCCGTGCACTGGACCAAGGCGAGCAATACGCAACCCAAAAACTCATTGAGCATAATCTCCGACTGGTTGTATATATAGCAAAGCGATTTGAAAATACGGGAATCGCCACCGATGATTTGATTTCCATCGGTTCCATTGGCTTGATCAAGGCGATCAATACCTTTCGTTCCGATAAAAACATTAAACTCGCCACCTATGCATCGCGCTGTATTGAAAATGAAATTCTGATGTTTTTGCGAAAAAATCACGGTCAAAAAATCGAGGTTTCGCTGGATGAACCCCTCAATATCGACTGGGACGGCAATGAACTTTTGCTCTCGGATATCCTCGGAACCGATGCAGACAGCGTATCCCATAACCTTGAGGAAGACATCGAGCGTCAGATCCTCCATAGCGCATTGGAAAAAATCCCACTGCGCGAGCGGATGATAATGGAAATGCGATTTGGACTGGGCGGATATCGGGAAATGACTCAAAAAGAGGTGGCGGACGTCTTGGGAATTTCTCAATCCTATATTTCCAGATTGGAAAAAAAGATCATTGGCAGACTAAAGCGCGAGATTGAAAAAAGTTTATGAAAATTCGTGTGCAGACCATTGACAACGCTCATATTTAGGAGTATAATACATAGGCACACGGAGGTATAGCACAGCTGGTTAGAGCACTTCGTTCACATCGAAGGGGTCGCAGGTTCGAATCCTGCTATCTCCACCAGAAAACGACAAGTTTCGACAGAAACTTGTCGTTTTCAGTTATATTCGCCTTACGGCGAGTTATATGCACCTTCGGTGCGTGATATTTGCTTCGCAAGTGATATGCCTGCGGGCGTTAGGGGCGAATATAATATCACGCTATTGCAATAGCTCGCCTATGGCG
>JAZQAQ010000173.1:0-10670 GCA_045545255.1 Eubacteriales bacterium
TCCCAAACCACCCGTGCTACCAACTGCGCCACACCCGGAAAAGAATATGAAATTTTGTTTTGAAGCAGCAAACATGTGGTATGAACCACTTTTGCAGGGGATTTTGCTCGAAGGGGATAACCGTGTCGCTTAGTGTTTCAAGGGGTTGCGGCGTTGGCAGAAAACATGATGGATGGGCCTTTGAGAGCTCCCAAAGAAGGCATAATGTTAGCTCTCAGGCATAAAGCCACGACTGAGTGAGGTATAAAAATACAACAAATATCCGAACGTAGGAGTAACCCGTATAACGGAAATGGCAAGCAAGTTACACCTATTCCACATGCATTCAACACAAATTCAACATCAGGAAATGAAGAAAAAACAAAAAACCGTTGAAACCCTGTGGTTTCAACGGTTTTCTTGGTGGAGATAAGCGGGATCGAACCGCTGGCCTCTTGAATGCCATTCAAGCGCTCTCCCAGCTGAGCTATACCCCCATTTATTCGGAATGCTTGATAATTATAGCAAAGGGTTATGAATTTGTCAATCCTTTTTTAAAAATAATATTTCATCAAAACAATAAGTTTATCAAATTTTCATTGCAACTCTCTTTAATAAAGTGTATAATCTTATCATAGGTTTTATAAGCAGGCGAGAGACGAACCCATTACGGTTTGACCCGTCGGCTTTTCCCGCCTTTCTCGCGTTCATTTTTGTAAGGTGCCAGCCTTACTGCAAATTTCACGCTTCGCCTTTCTGGAAAAAGGCGATCGGGTGAAACTCTTCGGCCTGCCAAATCAATTATTTTTCGGGAGGGTGCAGCCGAAGAACGCAGGAATACCGGCGTATTCAAGCGATGAGGCAAGAAAAAACAAAAAATAATTATTTGGCAGGCGTGATGTGTTTGACTCTCGTCTGCTTAAGAAAAGGAGCGTGCAAAAGAATGAAACGTTTGATTCGCTGTGCGGCGGCCATTGCATTGGTGGCGGCGGTGATCGGCATTGCGGTATACTTTGTAGCAGGAGGGGCAAGTCCTGCAAAGAAGCTGATGAAAAAGCATCCCTATGCATTTGAGACCGAAAAAACACTGGGCAAAGAAAAGCAGGATTCCTATATTGAAGATAAGACCGGAGTCGTTTACGTTGCTTATCCCAAGACGAAAGATTCAGCGACGAACAAAACGATCGACGGCTATCTGACTGCCGCCAAGAAGCAATTTGCAGACTTTATGGCAGAAGAAGCTAAAAAAGAAAGTGAAGATGTGCTCATCCCCCGTCTGATCTTTGACTACATCACCGAGCAGGAAGAAAACTACTGCACACTGACCTTCTTTTATGAAATTGCAGCGTTAAGCAAAGACGGCAAGGGCGAGCCTTCGATCACCGAGGAGATTACTTATTACATCGGCAAAAAGGATGAAATTCTGAATCTGGACGGCGTACTGGGCGAGAATAGCGAAAAGAAACTCAACCTGATGCTCAAGACCAGCGACAGAACCACCGAAGATATGGAATGCTTTAAGGTGGACGGAGATGTGCTGACTCTTTGCTGGGCGGATGAAGAGAAGGAGTTTTCCATCAAAGAGGTGGAGCGCGCAAGTCTCATTGATCCCACCAAGCCGATGATCGCTTTGACCTTTGACGACGGTCCCGGAAAATATTCCCGTCAGTTTGCCGATCTTCTGGCGGAATACGAAGGGCACGCCACCTTCTTTGTACTGGGTGTCAATGTCCCCACCTTTTCGGAGAGTCTGAAATACGTCTACGATATGGGCAATGAAATTGGCAGCCACACCTACAGCCATAAAAATCTCAACCTGCTCTCCGAATCCGGAATTCGAGAGGAGATCGACGATGCTGCCGAGGCGATTCACGAAGCCATCGGCGCCTATCCCACCTTGGTTCGCACCCCTTACGGCAATGCAAACAGCAAGGTTATGCGGATCCTTGACGGTCCGATGATCAAATGGAGCGTGGATACTTTGGACTGGAAGAGTCGGGACGCGCAGGCCGTCAAGCGCGAGATCCTCGACAACACCAAGGACGGTGACATTGTGCTGCTGCACGAGATCTATCAGTCCACTTATGACGGGCTGAAGATGGCGATCTCGGAGCTGGCAGACAAGGGCTATCAATTCGTCACTGTCAGCGAGCTGATGCGTTATCGCGGCGTAGAGAAGACGCCGGAGCACATTTACGCCTGCTATCCCGAAGACTAAAACTAAAAAAGGCTTGGATCCGATTCCAAGCCTTTTATCAATCTCCATATTCCGAAATAATGCGTTCTTTTTCACTGCGTGAAAGCTGCTTGATGGCATACTCCCGCTGCTGGGCGGTACTACGGTCAGGCGCAGATTCCTGATAGACCATCTCCACCGGACGACGGGAGGGCGGATGGGTATACTTGGCTGCAACCCCTTTATTATGCTCCTGCAGTCGTCTGGAGGGGTCGGTGGTGACTCCGGTATAATACGTGCCGTCGGCACACTTTAAAATATAGACGTAATAGCTCATATCTTTATTATAAAGCAATTGACTTTTTTTCGCAATGCTTTATAATAGAAAAAAACACCTTTGGAGGTACAAAATGAACGAGCATTGGATCGCAGCCTGGGGCTGCGCAATCACAAAACCTGTACGCCGTACCGCCGAATGGACCCGCAACACCACTGTTCGGATGCAGATGCAGATGCCCGTACCCGGTGAGGCGCTGCGGTTTCATTTTTCCAACCTTTTCGGCGATGAAGAGGCGGTGATCACCCGTGCCAGCGTCAGCGGTGCCACCGAAGGCAGTGCGATGGATCCCGATCGCTGCATGGCGATTACTTTTGACGGAAACGAGAGCGGAAAAATGGCAGCGGGCGGAGAGATCGTCTCCGATGCAGTGGATTTCCCCTATACCGCAGGCGAGATCCTTGTTCTCAACCTTTATTTCGCCGATTTCACCCAATTGAGCACCTGCCATCGCGGCGGTGACGCCTTTACCAAGAGATGGTGCAGTGACGGAGACCGGACCCACACCGCAGAGCTTCCCTTCTATCAGCACGCTGACGCGGAAGTCTTTCCCTTCATCCATACCATCGAATCCCTTTCCCCTGAAAACTGCTACTCCATCGTCGCATTCGGCGACTCCATTACTGCCCAGTCCTGGCCCGATCGGCTGAAACGCCGTCTGCTGGAGGAGGGGCGCACCAACGTGGCCATCGTTCGCAAAGCCATCGGCGGCAGTCGGGTGCTGCGGGAATACCCCTGCGATGCATTCTGTCACTATGGACCTCGGGGTCTGGATCGGTTCGAGCGGGAGGTTCTGCTCCCCGGAGTCAAGAAGGTCTTTATCCTCCACGGAATCAACGACATCATCCATCCGATGAAGGAGGGCAACCCCTATCGCCCCATTACCGATCTGCCGACGGCAGAGGAGCTGATCGAGGGTCTGCAGTTCTATATCGACAAAGCCCACGCCCACGGCATTGCGGTATTCCTTGCACCCATCCTGCCTTTCCGCGGCTGGCGTACCTATAACGAAGAACGTGAAGCGATCCGCGAGAAGGTCAACTACTGGATCTATCGCGAAGCACCGGTGGAAGGAGTCCTCCCCTTTGAGGCAAACCTTTTGAATCTGGAAGATCCCCTTTCCCTGATGCCGGAATACGACAGCGGAGATCATCTCCACCCCAGCGGTGCCGGTGCGCAAGCGATGGCGGACTGTATTCCCGAGGAATTTATCTAACGGAAAAACTTGCTATTACGTCCAAATTGTGATATAGTAATTCATTATTGAAATCAGGAGGAACGCCATGTCCTTTTTATGGAAAACTTTTGGGGGCAAACTGCTGATGACCTTTCTCATCTCTATGGTCCCCGTCCTTGAATTGCGAGGCGCGATTCCCGTGGCAACTGCACACGGTCTGAACTGGCAGATTGCCATCCCTGTTGCTGTACTTGGTAATCTGGTGCCCGTACCCTTTATTATTTTTTATGTTAAAAAGCTTTTTGCGTGGATCCGCTTGAAAATGCCTAAGCTTAATTCCTTTGTGGATAAACTGGAAAACCGAGCGAAATCCAAATCCGAGGTGGTGCAGAGAGGTGCATTTTGGGGGCTCTTCATTCTGGTTGCCATCCCCCTGCCCGGCACCGGTGCATGGACCGGTGCGCTGGTTGCCGCTATGCTGGATATGAAGATGAGCCGCGCCTTCCCCGCCATTGCATTGGGCGTTATCGCGGCCGGAATCATCGTTGCTTTTGTGTCTTACGGCGCAGTCGCCCTTTTTACCTGAGAGGAGTAAAGAATGTTCAGAGAAATGAGAAGAAAGCGTCAGCAGCTCTCCGAAGCGGAGAGCATCAAGGTGCTGCAAAAAGGGACCTCCGGCGTATTGGCACTGCACGGAGACGACAACTACCCCTACGCAGTCCCCCTCAGCTATGTCTTGGACGAAAACACGCTTTATTTTCATAGCGCCCTTACAGGGCATAAGGTTGATGCAGTCAAAAGAAATCCCAAGGCTTCCTTTTGCGTGATCGATATGGACTGTATCCTCCCCGAACGATTCACCACCTGCTATCGCAGCGTCATTGCCTTCGGTAAGGTGGAAGTAGTGGAAGATCCTGCCGAAAAGCGGGATGCCATCGAAAAGCTGGCGCAAAAATATTCCCCGTGCCATATGGACGGCGCGCCTGCCGAAATTCAGTCTGCTTGGGCGCACCTTTGCATCCTTCGACTGAAAATTGAGCATCTCACCGGCAAGCAGGCAAAAGAATTAATGCAATAAAAATCGGCATAAACTCAACGGAGTTTATGCCAATTTTTTATTGAAACTACCGGTATTAGATTGATCATCCCCATCTTCCCTCGGAAAAAGCCTTGGGGCTGATGCCGTACTCCGCCTTGAAAGCACGGAAAAAGCTGGTATAGTCCTTAAAACCACAGCGGATATATACCTCGCCCGGCGCACTCCCCTCACTCAAAAGCTGCTTGGCGGCGGTCAATCGCTTGAGCATAATGTAGCGATACACCCCCGTGCCGATGGCGCGGCTAAACTCGTGGGAAAGATGATATTTACTGACGAAAAATTGCTTTGCCAACCCCTCCAATGAGAGGTTTTCGCTATAGTGCTCGTTGATATAATCCAGAAGCTGCGCCACCATCGACGGAGCATCCTGCTCCCCCTCTGCGCGACTTGCAGAATGGAGTGCCAGTCGATTCAGCTCCACCATCACCTGCAGAAAAAGTCCCTCCGCATAAAGGCTTGCGCCGTGCTCATTGCCATAGCACTCCCGCACCAGCCGACCTAAAAGCTCCGTCATCTCCACTCGCCCCACCGAGGAGGAAAGATGCAAGAGCCGAAGCCGCTCTGAACCCTCAAAGCATTTAGACAGCTCGTCCCGCCCTGAAGCGAGCTTCTCCAGATAGCTGCGGTCCACCCAAAGAATGATCCGCTCATAATCGGGGCTATCCGAAGCAATGATCGGCTGATGCAATACCATCGGATTGATCAGCAGAATATCCCCCGGACGAAGATGGTAGATCTGTCCCTCTGCCCGATAAGTGACCTTTCCACCAAGAAAGAAAAATATCTCATAAAAATCGTGGTGATGGACGGTCACTTCCTCCGGGGTCATCTGGTTATAATGAAAAATTTCAAAGTTTTGCTTTTGCATCGTCTGACGCACTTCAAACCGTTGAACTCGCTCACGCATACCTTCACCGCCTTTGTTTTTAGGATACCGCAAGAATTGCAAAGTGTCAAGCAATTTAAGCAATATTCATTGTAAAAAAATCGTGATATACTTAATCTATATATAAAATAATAAAATAGGAAAGGAGCGAAAAACCTTGAAACCTTTTATGGACAAAGATTTTCTGCTGACCACCGAAACTGCCAAAAAGCTCTATCACGAATTTGCGGCTGATTGCCCCATCGTGGACTATCACTGCCACGTAAGCCCCAAGGAGATGTATGAGGATCGGCATTTTGCCAACATCACCGAGGTATGGCTGGGCGGCGACCACTATAAGTGGCGCGTTATGCGTTCCAACGGTGTGGACGAGTACTATATCACCGGCGATGCCCCTGCCCGTGAAAAGTTCCAGAAATTTGCAGAAGCTCTGCCTCTCGCCATCGGTAACCCGATGTATCACTGGTGCCATCTGGAGCTGAAGACCTACTTCGGCTATGAAGGCATTCTGAACGGGGATACTGCCGAGGAAGTATGGCAGCTGGCCGCCAAAAAGCTGGCAGAGCCCGATATGGGTGTACGCGGCTTGATCGCTCAAAGCAATGTGGCTTTCATCGGTACCACCGACGATCCCATCGATTCTTTGGAGTGGCATAAGAAGTTGGCAGAGGACGACACCTTTAAGACCGTCGTTGCTCCCTCCTTCCGTCCCGATAAGGCACTGAACATCGATAAGGCCGGCTGGCTCGATTATATCAAGGCTCTTTCTGCCGCTACCGGCATTGAGATCGATAATGTAGCCAAGCTGAAGGAAGCTCTTTCCGACCGCATCCGTTTCTTCAACGATCACGGCTGCCGCGCCAGCGATCACGGTCTGGACCGTACCATCTACTGTCCTGCCACCGAGGATGAGCTGAACGCCATGATGCAACGCGGTTTTAACGGCGAGATCCTGACCCAGGCAGAGGCCGAGGGCTTCAAGACTGAACTGTTGCTCCATTGCGCCCGTGAATATGCCAAGATCGGCTGGGTGATGCAGCTCCATTACAACTGTCTGCGTAACACCAACACCAAGATGTTCCGTCAGCTGGGCCCTGATACCGGCTTTGACGTTATTGGCCCCAACAACGATACCGAGAAGCTTTGCCGCTTCCTGGATGCCCTCAATATGGAAGGTACTCTTCCCCGTACCATCCTCTACAGTCTGGACGGCGGTGACAATACCGTCATCGACACCGTTTTGGGTGCCTTCCAGGGTACCGAGGTTGCCGGTAAGATCCAGCACGGCAGTGCATGGTGGTTCAACGACAACAAGCAGGGTATGCTGGAGCAGATGATCTCCCTTGGTAATCTGGGACTTCTCGGCAACTTTGTCGGAATGCTGACCGACTCCAGAAGCTTCTTGAGCTATACCCGTCACGAGTATTTCCGCCGTATTCTTTGCCAGCTGATCGGTCAGTGGGTCGAGGACGGCGAGTATCCCAACGATGAAAAGACCCTCAAGACCATCGTACAGGGTATCTGCTACTACAACGCCGAGCGTTACTTCGGATTAAAGAAATAAGGAGAATATCATTATGCAAATGACATTCCGTTGGTACGGTGAGGGAAACGACAATATTACCCCCGCTCATATCAAACAAATCCCCGGCGTCACCGGTCTGGTCTGGGCACTGCACGATAAGATGCCCGGCGAGGTCTGGGAGGTCGAGGAGATCGTCAAGGTTCAAAAGCAATTAGAGCCTTACGGATTCAATATGGACGTGGTGGAATCGGTCAACGTTCACGACGATATCAAGATCGGTCTCCCCACCCGCGATCAGTATATTGAAAACTACAAACAGACTATCCGCAACCTTTCCAAGTTCGGCGTCAAGGTCATCTGCTATAACTTTATGCCCATCTTCGATTGGACCCGCAGTGACCTCTTCCACCCCGTCGGAGACGGCTCTACCGCCCTCTTCTATGAAAAGGGGATGATCCAGACCGACTATAATGCGATGGCAAAGTACATTCTCGATTTCACCGAGAAGTACAATATGAGTTTCCCCGGCTGGGAGCCGGAACGGATGGCAAAGCTGGACGAGCTCTTTAAGGCATACGCCGACGTGGACCACGAAAAGCTTTGGGCAAATCTGAAATACTTCCTGGAAGCCATTATGCCCACCTGTCGGGAGTGCGATATCAAAATGGCGATCCATATGGACGATCCCCCCTGGGATATCTTCGGTCTGCCCCGTCTTTTGATCAATGAAGAAAATATCGACCGCTTCCTCAAGATGGTGGACGACGAATATAACTGCCTGACCCTCTGCTCCGGCTCACTGAATGCCGATCCCAATAATAACGTAGCAGAGATCATCCGCAAGCATTGCGACCGCATTGCCTTTGCCCATATCCGCAACGTCAAGCATTTTGAAAACGGTGACTTCTCCGAGGCAAGCCATCGGGATTGCGACGGCGATACCGGTATTCTGGAGATTATGCGCGCCTACCACGACTGCGGCTTTAAGGGCTATATCCGCCCCGACCACGGACGTCATCTCTGGGGTGAAGGCCCCGGCACCGTCCGCCCCGGCTACGGTCTTTACGATCGCGCTCTCGGCATTATGTATATGCTGGGCTGCTGGGATATGCTGGACCGACTCTATGGCGAAGTATAAGGAGGCTTACGATGAAACTTTCTTTATCTTCTATTCAAAACAAAGAAGCCTGGAAAGGCTACCGTCTACCTGCTTATGACCCCGCTGTCATTGCAGAAAACACCAAGATTGCCCCCCGCTGGCTGCACTTTGGCCCCGGTAATATTTTCCGCATCTTCCCCGCCGCTCTTTGCCAGCGGCTCATCGAAGAAGGACTGATGGATACCGGCATCGTCTGTGTAGAGGGCTACGATGAAGAGGTAATCACCAAATGCTTCAAGCCCTACGATAATCTGACCATCGGCGTGACCTTGAACGCTGACGGCAATCTGGAAAAAGAGATCATCGCCTCCATGGCGGAAGCACTGACTCTGCCTGCTGATTTAGCGCGGGTCACCGAGGTGTTTGAAAATCCCTCTTTGCAGATGGTATCCTTTACCATCACCGAGAAGGGCTACAGCCTGCGCAATGCCGCTCATGAGCTGTTCCCCATCGTGGTGGAGGATATGCAAAAGGGTCCCGAAGGCTGTAAGAGCTTTTTGGCGCAACTGGCAGCCCTCTGCTTAAAGCGGAAAGCTGCCTGCGGAAAGCCGCTGGCTTTGGTTTCCATGGATAACTGCTCTCATAACGGCGAAAAGCTGCAGTCTGCTATTCTGGAGATCGCAGAAAACTGGCTGAACAACGGTAAGATTACCGCCGAGGAATACGACTATCTGAAAAATGATATTTCCTATCCCTGGAGCATGATCGATAAGATCACCCCCCGCCTCCATCGCGTAGTTGAAAAGCAACTGACTGAGGACGGCCTGGAGGAGATCAGCCCTATTATCACCACCAAAAACACCTATACCGCGCCTTTCGTTAATGCTGAAAAGCCGCAGTATCTGGTGATCGAGGATCAGTTCCCCAATGGCAGACCGCCCTTGGAGAAGGCCGGTGTCATCATCACCGACCGCGATACCGTCAACAAGGTGGAAAAAATGAAGGTCTGCACCTGCCTCAATCCTCTGCACACCTGCCTTGCCATTTACGGCTGTATTCTGGGTCATACCCTGATCGCCGATGAGATGAAGGACGCAGAGCTTGCCAAATTCATCACCAAGATGAGCTATGAAGAAGGAATGCCCTTCGTGGTAGATCCCGGTGTCATCGAGCCGAAGCAGTTCCTCCATGAAGTACTGACTGCCCGTCTGCCCAATCCCTTTATGCCGGATACCCCCCAGCGGATCGCCACCGACACCTCTCAAAAGCTCTCCATCCGTTTCGGCGAGACCATCAAGGCTTATATCGCCTCTCCCGACCGCAATCCCGGCGAGCTGAAGCTGATCCCCTTGGTATTGGCAGGTTGGTTGCGTTATCTGGTCGCCGTGGATGACGAAGGAAACCCCTTTGAACTCAGCCCCGATCCCCTCTTGCCTGCTATGCAGGAAAAGATGAAGGGCATCACCCTGGGCGGCGATTTTGATGAAGCACAGCTTCAATCGCTCCTCTCCGATGCCTCCATCTTCGGAGTCGATCTTTACGAATGCGGTCTGGCTGACAAGGTGATCGGCTACTTCCGCGAGCTGCTTGCAGCCCCCGGTGCAGTCCGCTCCACTTTAAAGAAGTATGTTCATTAAACGATAAGGAGATAGAAAAATGGAAAAATTTGTACCTGTAGTTGTTATTAAAGAGTTGGGCGAGACCGATAAGATCCTCACCGCCCTGAAGAATAACGGCATCAACTGTGCGGAGATCACCTTCCGTACCGCTTGCGCTGCTGAAGCCATCGCTTATGCGGTCAAGAACTATCCCGATATGAGCATCGGTGCCGGTACCGTTATCAACGCCGAGCAGTGCGAAGCCGCTCTGGCAGCCGGCGCAACCTTCATCGTATCCCCCGGTCTTTCCGTTGCAGTTGCTAAAATTTGTAAAGAGAAGAATATCCCCTACTATCCCGGTTGCGTCACCCCCACCGAGATTATGCAGGCTCTGGAGCTGGGCATCACCACCGTGAAGTTCTTCCCCGCCAAAGTATACGGCGGCCTGAAGGCGCTGAAAGCCCTTCCTGCCCGCTTCCCCCAACTGAAGTTCATCCCCACCGGCGGTGTGGATCCCAGCAATATCGACGAATTTTTGGCATTCGATAAGATCGAAGCCATCGGCGGCAGCTTCTTCGTAAAAGAAGCACTTGAAAAAATGGAGGGCTAAGAAAATGAAAAGAGTTGTAACTTTCGGCGAGGTTATGCTTCGCCTTGCTCCCAACGGTTATTACCGTTTCTTCCAGAACGATCAGATGCAGGCAACCTTCGGTGGAGGTGAGGCCAACGTTGCGGTTTCCCTTGCAAACTACGGACTCGACAGCGTATACGTAACAAAGCTCCCGAAGCACGCG
>JAZQAQ010000174.1:0-9108 GCA_045545255.1 Eubacteriales bacterium
ATACTATGAATCAAGAATATTACCTGATCGAAAAGAAGGTTTTACCGGAGATATTTTCAAAAGTAGTCGAAGCGAAGCGACTACTGCAGACCGGCCAATGCAAAACAGTCAATAATGCAACTAAAGCCGTCAACATATCTCGCAGCGTTTTCTATAAATATAAGGATAGCGTCCACGTTTTTGTTGAAAAAGATAAACAAAGCATCATTACGGTGATCCTTTATCTTTCCGACGAAGTTGGTGCTCTTTCAAGGCTATTAACCTTGATTTCCTCCGCAGGCGCAAGCATTCTGACGATTAATCAAAGTGTACCGATGAATGGAATTGCGCCGGTATCCGTCTCATTCAACACACTGAATATGGATCTCGAATTGGAGCAGCTTCTGCAAGAGATGGAAAAACTCAACGGTGTAATCAGCGTAAAGCCCGTAGCAAAAGAGCGTGGATAACAATATAATAAAATAGGTCTTATAAAGTTTTATTCTACAATCTTTTATACAGGAGGTTTGTATGGGACTGATTGTCCAGAAATTCGGCGGGACATCTGTTGCCGACCGAATCTGTATATACAATGTAGCAAATATTATTGCTCGCCGAATTGCAGAAGGAAATAAGGTTGTGACCGTCGTTTCTGCGCAAGGCGACACAACCGATCACCTGCTCGCAAAAGCGCGTGAAATCGCAGAAAATCCCCCGTTAAGAGAATTGGATTCTTTGCTTTCTACCGGAGAACAGGCCGCCGCGGCACTACTTTCAATCGCTTTAAATGAACTTGGTGTACCCGCAATCTCACTAACCGGAGCACAAGCGGGAATCATAACAGACGCAAAGTATGGCGACGCCTCTATTCTGGATGTCAATTGTAAAACATTGAATCACTATTTAAACCAAGGGAAAACCGTCGTTGTAACCGGTTTTCAAGGTGTTGATTCAGAAGGAAATATTACCACACTGGGGCGCGGAGGATCCGACACATCTGCAGTAGCCATGGCAGCTGCACTGAATGCCGATTCATGCCGTATTTATAAAGATGTTGATGGTATCTATACTGCCGACCCGCGCAAGGACACAACTGCGAAAAAATTATCTCATCTGAATTATGACGAAATGCTGAAGCTCTGTGACTCCGGATCCGGAGTTCTGCAACGAAGAAGTGTAGAGCTTGCAAAACAACACGGAATAAAACTTCAAATCCTTTCCAGTTTTCAGCTTTTGAACGGAACCATTATAGATGGAAATTAAAAAGGAATGCGGTCTCACTTAAGGAGACCGCATTCCTTTTAATCAAAATAACTGCGCAAACGATTCAAGCCCTTTGTTTCGATACGCGAAACATAACTTCTTGAAATACCCATTTTCAAAGCAACTTGCTTTTGCGTCATCGGGACTGTATTATACAGCCCATAACGCATAATTAATATCTTTTTTTCTCGTTCAGGTATTTTTTCAATATATTGATACAGTTTTTTGCAATTAATTTTGAAATCTAATTCCTCGGCAAATTGCTCTTCTTCACATACGACGTCCATAAAAGTCAAGGCATTACCATCAACATCAGTCTCAATAGGATCGTTAATATTCACATCATTTTGCCGCTTTTTCTGATTTCTGAAATACATTAATATCTCATTTTCAATACAGCGCGCGGCGTAAGTTGCTAATCTTGCCCCTTTGGTATGATCGAATGTGGAAACGCCTTTAATCAAACCAATTGTACCGATAGAGATTAAATCATCTTGATCCTTACTGGTTGCATAGTATTTTTTAATAATGTGTGCCACCAAGCGAAGATTTCTTTCAATCAAAATATTTCTTGCTTCTAAATCGCCCTTTTTAAACTGCTCCAGATAAAATCGCTCTTCAGCAAGTGTCAACGGCTTTGGAAAGGTTGCTCCGCCCGAAAGATAAAGCATCAAAAAAATTGTACGATCCAAAAAGCTTTGCAAAGGGATCAGCATCTTCATCAACTCCTTTACGAAAGTCTATGATTATATGCGCTTGTCACTTGCAAAAAAATCCGATATATGATATGATTTTTATAAATTTAGCACACTTAATGAGGTACAATATGATTGAAATCAAAAAAGTAACCGATACTGCCATTGCGCAAAAGATTTGCACCGATAACGGTATCGAATGGAATAGCAAGTATCATATAATTGCTACAATTGAAAGCGAAGAAATACTTCATTGCGCAGTATTTCACTATGACGCCGCAATCGGAGAAATCCTTGTAATAAGCGGATTTGACGGGGATATTTACTTATTAGACGGTCTATGCCGCGCTATTTTAAATATTATGGACATTAACGGTGTAAAGGATGTATACTTGTCAAAGAAATACAACAGAATTGCCCATCATATTGGCTTTGAAGAAGAGATCGATCGTTTTCACCTTAAGCTTGAAGGCTATTTCAAGTGCTGTTGTAATAAATAAAAGGGGAGAGCAATATGGATTTAAAGGAAAAAAAGTTATTTCTGCTGGATATGGACGGTACCATTTATTTAGACCAAGAGCTTTTTGACGGTACTCTTGATTTTTTAGAGCACGTTCAGAAAATAGGCGGTCGCGCAATGTATTTGACCAATAACAGCTCTAAAAGTGTCCAAAAATACATTGAAAAACTGCAATCTATGGGTATAAATGCAGAAGAAAAAGACTTCACAACCTCTGCGCAAGCAACCGCATTATACCTGCTTGAAACCCATAAAAATGATCTTTTATATGTATTCGGTACAAAAGCACTGAAAGACGAATTGACTCGTTACGGGTTAAATATAACGGATAAACTTTCAGATGAGATAGCGTGCTTAGTAATGGGTTTTGATACAGAGCTTTGCTTTCAAAAGTTGGAGGATGCGTGTATATTACTAAATCGTGGCGTGGACTATATTGCCACAAATCCGGACTGGGTTTGCCCGACATGGTACGGATCGGTTCCTGATTGCGGCTCTGTGGCGGAGATGCTTTATAACGCCACAAAACGGCGTCCTAAGTTTATAGGAAAGCCTGAACCCACAATGATTGAAATTGCAATCAAACAGACTGTATTCAGCAAAGAACAAGCAATCATATTAGGAGACAGATTATATACTGATATTGCAAGCGGAAGTAATGCAGGAATTGATACCGCGTTAATGTTGAGCGGTGAATCAACGATGAAGGATGTAAAAGAATTTAAAGGCAAAGCTCCGACATACATCTTTGATAATATCAGAAGTTTTCTCAATGCAATTCAATAATCAAAAACACCTTAATAATTTTAAAAAGAGAGCCAAAATCGCTTTTGGCTCCTTTTTCTACCCCCTCAACTGCACAAAACATTCATTTTGTGCAGTTTTTATTATATCTAAAAGTATAAATCTGGAGGGTCCCCTATGGCACCACGTGCAAAGCAATCTCGCAATGTGGTGTGCATTTCATATGCGCCTTTGCGTGTTATTCGTAATGCTCTCGATCTTCATCGAGAAAATATACGTGCGTGGGCTTATATTTATCACGATCACGATGTTTATGAAGATGGTGATTTAAAAGGTCAGTTAAAAGAGCCTCATTTTCATATTATGATTCGTTTGTATCGTCCTTTTACTCATTCCGCAATTAAACGTTGGTTCGCTTGTGTGAATGATGAAGGTGCTTTGATAAATACTCACGTCGTTTGCTGCAGTGATGTTGGGTCTTATTTCGATTATCTTATCCATAAGTATAATCCGGATAAATATCAATATGATCCTGCATTGAGAATCTGTTCTAATCCTGCTGATTTCATAGAGGATGATGCTATATGTCAAGACAATTTGTCTGATGCTCTTGAAGATATTTTAAAAGGTGTCCCCTCTTATGAGATTGTTAAAAAGTATGGTCGTGACTTTATTATTCATTCCCGTACTCTTTATGAGCTTGCTGATCGGATTAGATGTGAAAGATCTTATCGTAGTGAAGCACAATGGAAAGAGGTGAACGAGTTACCGTTTTAATATGGCAATAGTCAAAAAAATCGTTCGTTCCGTTTTATATCAAGTTATTAATTTTATTTTTTGGAGGATTAAAAAATGTATAAAGTTATTGGTAAGGCTTTTTATAAAGTAAATTATCAGGGTAAAGAATATCCCAAAGTTCGGTATACTTTGCAGTTGAGTGATGAAGTTATCCGTCAACGTGGATTTACTGGCGTTCAAGGTCCTATCTGTGATACAGTTATTCTGAAACACGATGATCAGAACGCTAAACCTAAAATCGGTGATACTGTCGTAGTGTCTTATAATGTCTATAACGGACAGAAAAAGGCTAACGGCATTTTCATAATTCAATGAAAGGAGCTGGCGTAAATGCCTGAAGGTGCTATGGCTGAACTTTTGTCTAACATTGGTACATTCTTCACACAGTCTGTCACTTGGATGGGTGATATTCTCGATGTTATCGTCGCGAATCCTACTCTTTTGATCCTTTGTGTGGCTATGCCTATCGTTGGTTTCGCGGTCGGTCTGTTGTCCAGATTGATTCGTCTGTAAGGATTAATGTGGAGAGCAGATTGATTGCTCAACCTTCTCCCCTCTCTGTTTTTACCCTCCGGTAGCAGAGAGGGGATTTATTTTTTTAAGGTGGTGTTTATTTGAAAAGAAAATATAAAATTCTGTTTTCTTTTGTTTGTTGTTTCGTTTTGATTGGGTCATTTACTATTTGTTCTTTTGCTATTAGTGATGATATGGTTAAATCAAGTATTATATCTCTTGATTCCTCTTCCAATCCTCTTGAAACTGTTTCATCGGTTTATGGCTATCAAATGAATGAGCTTGTCATTGGTGATAGTTATTATAATCTGCGCGATGTTATAACTATTAGTGGCGATGTAGATAATCCTTTAATTTTATCCGGTTTTATCGGTGATGTATCTGTTAATTACGCTGTTCTTTGTGTTGATCCTGTCGGAGGTGCTGGAACTTATAATCTTGAATCCTATAATGATTTGTCTTATGTTTTATATTTTTCTGATGGTACCTCTAAAGTAGTTCGTAAAAATATAACTTATAATTATGATTTGATTGATGAATATCCTTATTATGGATATTTTAATATTGGATTTTCTGCATCTGATGTTTTATCTGATGTTGTCAAGATTGATATTATTTTAGATTTTGATACTGATGATTTTGGAGATTTTAAATATGGTTATGAGGATGAATGGCCTACTGATTTAACGCTTTATTTTGGCTTTGTTGATTCTGTAACAGGTGAATATATTTCTATTAATAATACTTCTGATTCCGGTTCTATTTTAAATGTTCTTCATAATATCGGTGTATTTTTTAAAGAGTCAATTTCTTGGACTGCAACTGTTTTAAATTTTGTTGTTTCGAATCCTATTCTTTTAATTATGGTTGCTTCTATGATTATTATCGGGTTCTCTGTTGGGTTGTTGTCACGTATTAAAGATTCGTAACAATTCTTATAACTCACTTTTTTCTTCTTTTCGCAAATTATATCTTTTTTAGGTGGTGAATTATGAAAAGGTATTATAAACTTATTTTTAGTTTTGTTCTATGTATTGTCTTTATTTTTGGTATGTCTCTCCCCTCTTTAGCTGCTATCTCAAATTTAGATGATACTGTTGTCGTAGATCGCGTTTATTGCTCTTCTTCATCTGATTATCTTTCCGTTCAATCCATTGTCGGTCATACTTATTCTCCGGGTGATACAGTTGAAAATAACGGCTCATTTTTGAGTGTTTCTGTTGTTCCTAATTATTTTTATGAGCAGTTTAATGTTTATTCTTCTACCGGATTGCCGATTGCTGATTCTGCTCGCACTTATTCTTTTATCCTTTCTAATTTTTACTCATATATTGATTCACCTAAAGGCGTTAAGTATTTAAAGTCAGTTGATCGCGTTGCTGTTTCTCTTTATTATTCTGATGGTTCCAATTCTTCTTATTCTGATTTAGATGATGCTGAATTTGTATATTCTTCTGATTCCAATACTAATTATATTCAATTTAATATCTCACCTTCTAAACCAGTTTTAAAATTTCATTTAAGATATTATTACAGTATTTTAGATTTTGGACTTTCTTTTTTGAATTCAAATTCTGATGTTTCTGATTATATTTATTATATTGGTACTCGTAATTTTAAAATTGAACGTGAAGAAGTGTTCCCCTCTACTGATTCAACAGCGTTAAATGATTATGCAGGCAAAGAAAAAGAATTGATTGATGCAACTTCCGGTGGTATGCAAGAGTTTCAATCTGTAACTAATAATTTAGATCAGGCGTTTTTACCCAGTTCCTCTATTTATCGTGGTGCTATGTTTTTTGGAAATATTATGAGTGACATTGTCGGCACTATTCCTGATCTGAATATGATTATTCTTGTTTCCCTTGCGATCGGTATTGTTATGGTCGTTCTCGGCTCTGTATTATTTTCTATGGGTGCCGGAAGTAGTGGTAAGCGTGTGAGTAAGTCTAAACCATCATCTAATACTAAAACAAAAGGCGGTAAAGGGGGCTAATTATGGATTTTTTTAACTCTATCGTTTCTTTTTTTGAGATTATATATAATTTCATTGTTAACCTTGTTACAAGCCTTATGAGCCTTTTTAACGCTCTTCAGATGGTTATAACAATACCGGTAACTTTTACCGGTATTCTTTTCCCTGCAATTGTCTCTTCTATGGTTATTGTTATTGCTGTCGGCATTCTTTATAAGGTATTAGGGAGGTAAAAAAAAATATGTTTCAAGTTATTATTGGCTGGTTGTTGCAGTTGTGGCAGCTTTTGCAAACTCCTTTATTTTCTGCATATGGTATGAATATCTCAATGGCTGATATTGCTCTTGGCGGTATTGTTACCTGCTTTTGTATTTCTGTATTCTGGAAGGGGGCAAAAGCGTGATTGTTCTCCCCTGTCTTGAAATTTTTGTAAGCGGTTTCAATTATATTGTAGCTGTATTCCTTTTAATGTTCGTTTTCGGCTTGATCTTTAAATTGTTGAGGTGGTAAAGCGTGAATTTTCAAGTAGTCCTTTTGTTCGCCATTTTGGCTGTTTTGGCTATTCAAACATTTGTTAGGGGTGATTAATTATGCAAACTGTTTTAGACGCTCTTCGCTCAATTTTGGGTACTGCTGATTTTTATATTGAGAATGGCAACTATTCCGGTTCTTGGGATTATGGTGCTATGATTGAATATGTTGTTGCCGCTCTTCTTCTTTTGATCGTAGTTTCCTCTGTGTTTAAATTTATTTTTAAGCTGCTGAAATGAGAGAACGGTGCGGACGTGATCCGCACCATTCTCTCATAGAAAGGTGTATCTTATGTTTCGTATTTATTTTGGTTCTCCCGGTTGCGGTAAGACTACCCTTGCTTGTCGTATTTTTTATAAGGAGCGTAAAAAGGGTAAAAAATCCCCTTATCGACAGTTGTATGCTAATTTTGAAAATAAATTAGCACATCAGTTAGACCTTAAAGGTCTCGGTGAATGGGCTCCTCCGGAGCGATCTCTTCTTGTCGTTGATGAAGCCGGTATTGAGTATAATTCAAGAAAGTATAAGTCTCTATCTCAAGAAACTATTTCTTTCTTTAAGCTGCATCGTCATTATCGGTGTGATGTTGACTTTATTTCACAATCTTGGGAGGATATTGATGTTACTGTTCGTAGACTTGCTGATGAATTATGGTATGTTCGTAGGTTGGGTCCTTTTACCGCTGTCCGTCGTGTGTATAAGCGTGTCGGCGTTGATGAAGTTACACATCAGATTATAGATAAGTACGAATTTGGCAAGTTGCTTCCCTGTATCCTCCCCTTCCCTTTTCATCGTAAGAATTTAATTATCTTTCTTCGTAAACCATATTATAAGTATTTCGATAGTTATTCCAAGATGGAACTTCCCAAATGTACTCCGGTAAAACTTGCAGATCGTGATCTTATTAGAAAATTGAATAAAAGGAGTAGGGCTTAAAGCTCTGCTCCTTCTTTCTTTTTATTAACATCATCCCGTAGGGATGTTCCTACAGACTGAAATTTAGATGCATCTATGCTCCCCGATGTCGTCAGCCCGTTAAGCGCTACACTTGTTGTTCAATAGGCGCAAGGGCTGTAAGAGCATCGGCGGCAGAATACTGTAATTATCGGTAAGGAAAAGAACGGCGCACCTGCGCCCGATTTCGTTCATTGCTTACTAAAAATGAGCGCAGGAAACCTACACCGCCACTATCTGCGACAATGTGGCGGTGTAGTCTGTAGTAAACACAGCACTTTGCACAAAGAAAACACCTTTTTATAGCGTGGATCACATTGCCGGTATAGTCATTTTGCACAAAGGATTTTTTGCAATTACTACACCTTATTTTGTAGTTTTTTTAGCGCACGGTGCGCACTATTTTACAACGCCCGATCTGCTCGCAATCGACGGATCTTACTTGATCCGGAGATTGTGATCAGGAGGAAGGCAGTAAAACGGTGCGCACTTTGCGCGTCTTATTTTAGCGGTCTTGGGTAGTCTATTAGACCAAGTATGTAATCTGCTGATATATTATAAAATACGCATAATTTGGCTATATCTTCTGTTGTGTATTTTGCTCTCCCCTTTTCATATTTGCTTATTGCTGATTGTTTTACGCCTAATAGTATTGCTATTTCCGATTGTTTTATGTCGTTGTCCTCTCTTAATGCTGTAAGTTTGTCGATCATATTCATTTTAATCACCTCTTGCACTAAGGATCTTTTGTAATTACTACACCCTATTTTTAGGCAATTTGATTCCCAATAATTCATCTGATGATACTCTGTAATAGTTGCATAATTTGATTATATCTTCCACTGTATATTTTCTTTGTCTTAATTCGTATTTGCTTACTGCAGTTTGTGTAGTTCCAAGTATCTTTGCTATGTCACTTTGGTTTAAATCATTATCTTGTCTTAATGCTGTTAGTTTTCCTATATAGTCCATTTTTAATACCTCCTATGATTATTATAAAATAATCCAATTTGGGGTATTGACAATTAAGCCACTTTGGCTTATACTTGTATTAGATAATCCAATTTGGCTTATCTAAAATCAAATATTTGGAGGGTGTTTGATTATGCGTTCTAAAAAGAAATTAAATGAGCGTT
>JAZQAQ010000175.1:0-1594 GCA_045545255.1 Eubacteriales bacterium
GGGCGAGGTAATCGTTGACGGTGACCACGTGCACGCCGTTTCCTGCCAGCGCATTGAGGTAGGCGGGGAGGGTGGCGACGAGGGTCTTACCTTCGCCGGTCTTCATCTCGGCAATTCTGCCTTGATGGAGGACGATACCGCCGATGATCTGCACCGGATAGTGCTTCATTCCCAGTACCCGCCACGCCGCCTCGCGAATGGTGGCAAAGGCTTCGGGCAGGATATCATCCACCGTCTCGCCCTGCTGCAGGCGGTTTTTGAGGATGTTGGTCTGATTTTTCAACTCCTCCTCACTCATAGCAGAATAGGTCTCTTCCAGAGCCAAGACCCGATCCACCGTCGGCTGGATACGCTTGAGCTCCCGATCGGAATGAGAGCCGAAAAGTTTATCAAAAAGTCCCATTTATCGATACTCCTTAAGTTGATATGTTCATACAAATAGATATTGTACCATAAATTCCCTGATAAAACAATGAATTTTCGGTGAATTTATGAAAATAAAATGATTGCAAAATGACGAAAATAATGGTAAAATTAACGATGGTAAAAAATTATATTCATATAAAGGAGTTATTTGTCATGGCTTACAACAAGAAAACTGTAGACGACATTAATGTCAAGGGCAAGAATGTACTGGTTCGTTGCGATTTCAACGTACCTTTGAAGAACGGCGTCATCACCGATGAGAACCGTATCAACGCTGCTCTGCCCACCATTAAGAAGCTGATCGCAGACGGCGGTCGTGTCATCCTCTGCTCCCATCTGGGCAAGCCCAAGGATGAGAATAAGGCTGATTTCAGCCTGGCTCCCGTTGCAAAGCGTCTCTCCGAGAAGCTGGGTCAGGAGGTTGTTTTCGCGGCTGACGATAACGTAGTCGGCGAGAATGCCAAGGCTGCCGTTGCCGCAATGAAGGACGGCGACGTCGTGCTGCTGCAGAATACCCGTTTCCGCAAGGAAGAGTCCAAGAACGGTGAAGAGTTCAGCAAGGATCTGGGCTCTCTGGCTGATATCTTTGTTAACGATGCTTTCGGTACCGCTCACCGTGCGCATTGCTCCACTGTCGGCGTTATAAGCTATGTTAAGGAAGCAGTTGCCGGCTATCTGATCGGTAAAGAGCTGCAGTATGTGGGCAACGCTGTGGATGCGCCCGAGCGTCCCTTCGTTACCATTCTGGGCGGCGCAAAGGTTGCCGATAAGCTGACCGTTATCGAGAACCTGCTGAAGAAGGCAGATACCCTCATCATCGGCGGCGGTATGGCTTATACCTTCCTGGCTGCCAAGGGTTATTCCGTCGGTACTTCTCTTCTGGACGAAACCAAGATCGAGTACTGCAAGGATATGATGAAGCAGGCTGAGGAGAAGGGCGTTAAGATCCTTCTGCCCATCGACTGCACCATCGCAAAGGAGTTCCCCAACCCCATCGACGGCGAGATCGAAGTCTCCGTTGTGGATGCCGATAAGATCCCTGCTGATATGATGAGTCTGGATATCGGTCCCAAGACCGCCGAGCTTTTTGCCGAGGCTGTCAAGACCGCCAAGACCGTCGTCTGGAACGGACCTATGGGCGTATTTGAGAACCCCACTCTGGCAAAGG
>JAZQAQ010000176.1:0-13849 GCA_045545255.1 Eubacteriales bacterium
AGTGCATATGATAAAGCCAGTTTAAAGGATCGTAATACTGCCAGACTGGCGTTAGGATTAGAAACAGTCAAGGAGTAATATAATGAACGCTGTTGTTTATGCCCGTTTTTCGAGTCATAGACAAGGTAAACAGTCGACTGAAGGTCAGGTCGCGGAAGCAGAACGCTATGCAGAAGCACACGGATTGAAAATCATCCATGTATATGCTGACCGCGCACAGCCCGGAAGAAACGATAACCGAGAGCAATTCCAATTGATGCTTTCTGATGCCGCAAACAAAAAGTTTGATGCACTGATAGTATGGAAAACTGACCGCATCGGCAGAAACAAGGAAGAAATCGCTCTGAACAAATATCACCTAAAGAAAAACGGTGTTAAAATCTATTATGTTGCCGAAATGATACCGGACACACCTGAGGGTATTATTTTGGAAGCTGTTATCGAAGGTATGGCAGCCTATTATTCCGAACAGCTTTCTCAAAATATCAAGAGAGGTCAACGTGCCAGCGCTGTAAAAGCACAGAGCACCGGCGGTAACAGACCCTTGGGATATCTCACAGGTCCCGACAAGAAGTTTATCATTGACCCCGAGAGTGCGCCGACTGTTAAATTGGTATTTGATCTTTATGCCCAAGGACAGACGATTGCCCAAATCGTTCGTGAATTGAATGCAAGAGGCCATCGCACTTTAAAAGGCAAACCGTTTACCCACAACAGTTTACGGACTATGCTAAAAAATGAAAAGTACATTGGTATTTACACCTATAAGGATGAGGTGCGTTTAGAGAACGCTATTCCGCCCATCGTGGATACAGCGACATTTTATAAGGTTCAGGAAATGCTTAAATACAATCAGCGTGCCGCCGCACACAAGAACGCCAAAGTAGAGTATCTGCTAACCGAGAAGTTGTTTTGCGGTAAATGCGGTGCTATGATGGTAGGAGTAAGCGGAACAAGCAAAACCGGTAACCGTCATCACTATTACTACTGCCATAATCAACGCAAGAAGTTGTGTACAAAAAAGCCCGTTCGTCAAGTATGGATCGAAAATCTTGTATTAGAATACATAATCAATCTTGTAAAAGATGAAGATATGATTGAGTTCATTGCTGAAAATACGTATCAGTATTATTTGGAGCAAAATACGGAAACATCATATACTGAGTCTTTAAGACAAGCTCTTGCAGATATTGAAAAATCTATTGCTAATTTGGTGAGAGCTATCGAGCAAGGAATTATCAATGAAGCAACCAAGAGCCGTATGGATGAGCTTGAGGAACAGAAAGGCGAAATAAAAATTGCTTTAGCAGAAGCCCGCCTTAAAGAAAATCTTGGACTCAATAAAGAACGTATACTGCATTTTCTGCATCAGTTCACCAATATGGATTATACGGACATCGAGTGTCAGAAGCGATTGATCAAAACATTCTTAAACTCAGTTTTTGTATACGACGATAAAGTTGTTTTGACCTTCAACTATTCCGGAGATAATCGAACTATTACCTTAAAGGAGATTGACGCCGGATTACAGCAGGGCGTTCGACTGCCCCGTGCGTTGAGCCACCACGAAAAAAGTCACTTTTGTCTACCGACAAAGGTGACTTTTTTCAATGATATCCGTTCCTCACGGAACGGGTGATATATCTTCGATATGATATCGCTCTGTGAGCGATGATATATGCCTTCGGCATATGAAGGAACGGATATTATATCATCTTTGCAAAGCAAATATTTCATACGGCAACGCCGTATATCATATCGTGTCAGCGATATATCATTGAAAAAGACAACATTTTATGTTATAATTGAAGTATAGAAAGGTGGTTTTGATATGTTTAAGTGGATTTCCAACCTATTTAAACCAACCCCAGATAAGATTGAAGAACGGTTGTTATCGCTATTTGATTTCCTGCTGAACACTTACGGATTTTCTTATTCCAAAGAAGAATTGGGCAATGCCGTTGATAAAAATGGAAAGTTTATTTTCTATGGTCCCCTAAATGCTTATCAGTTTTATAACGAAAATTTGTGCATCAATATTTTGCACTTGGTACAGCGGGACGACTATAATGTGTATATCACTGACAAGAAAAGTGCCGATCAAGTTTTCATAAAAAACGGAACCGAGATCCCCTCTGAATTGGCGTATAATCTATCGTCACTTGCAGACGAAGTTAAACAAGCTGTTTTAAACCGCCTTAAATGGCACGGATATAGATTTTAAGAGGGTTTTACGCACCTAATCGCTTTTTTTACCTCCATTTACGCACCTTTTGGTCGCTCTTTCGCAGAAAAGAAACCACATTTGTCTACGACAAATGTGGGTTCTTTTCAACTAAATCCTGCTTTCGTGGGATGAAATCACTTCGTGATGAAATCCGACTTCGTCGGGAGATAAGGACGGATTTAATTTCATTTGCGTTAGCAGATTTCATCCGAGCATCGTTCGGATTTCATCGCGTCCACGCGATTTAATTGAAAATCATTGAAACCTGTGATATAATGTATTCAAAGCAAATGCCACACCCGAAAGGAAAACCATTATGAAAATCGTCGTTGCAATTGATTCGTTTAAGGGAAGCCTTTCCTCGTTGGAGGCAGGAAAGGCCGCACGCGACGGAATCTTAAAAGCGATCCCGAAAGCGCAAGTCGCTGTTCGTCCTCTGGCAGACGGCGGAGAAGGAACAGTGGAAGCGATCGCCGCAGGTCTTGGCGGGAGCATTATCGAGATCTCCGCCACAGGACCGTTGGGCAATCCCGTAAATGCAAAATACTGTATCCTTTCGCATAATACAGCAGTCCTTGAAATGTCTGCAGCAGCAGGAATCACCTTGATCTCCCCCGAGGAGCGCAATCCGATGGAGACAACCACCTTCGGCGTTGGTGAGATGATCAAGGATGCAATTGATCGCGGATGTCGTCATTTCATCGTCGGAATCGGCGGCAGTGCTACTAATGACGGTGGCACGGGGATGCTCCGTGCTTTAGGATACCGGTTTCTTGATAACAAAGGCGCAGAAATTCCGTTAGGTGCCAAAGGACTTGAAGCGTTAGAGTCTATTACTGACGAAAATGTCCTCCCCGCTCTCAAAGACTGCACCTTCCGCATCGCCTGCGATGTAACCAATCCTCTTTGCGGCAGCAACGGATGCAGTGCTGTTTTTGCTCCGCAAAAGGGCGGAACGCCGGAAATGATTGCCCAAATGGATCAATGGCTTGCGAGCTATGCTCGCCTCGCCTCCACTCTATCGGAAAAAGCCGATATGAATCACCCCGGAACCGGTGCTGCCGGCGGACTTGGTTTTGCTTTTTTAACCTTTACCAATGCCACTTTGGAGTCCGGCATCAAAATCATTTTAGACGAAACCCGCTTGGAGGAGTATATCAAAGACGCAGACCTTGTTGTCACCGGTGAAGGCAGACTGGATGCCCAAACTGTTATGGGTAAAGCACCCGTCGGTGTTGCAACTCTTGCAAAAAAGCATCAAAAGAAGGTCATCGCTTTTTCCGGCTGCATCACAGACGATGCAGTCCTCTGCAATGAGCATGGAATTGACGCATTCTTTCCCATTGTACCGGGTGCTGTGTCTTTAGAAGATGCAATGAACACGGAGAATGCTTATAAAAATCTCAAAAATACTGCAAATCAGGTATTTCGCTTAATTTGTATGAAATAACTCTATTGTAAACACAATATTTTTTGTGATATAATTTCAAAAAACAAACCGTTAAGGAGATGATCTTATGGATCTCACGCCGCAAAAAAGAAAACAGCTTGCCCAATGGATCGTCGGCATCGCTGCTGCTTGCATTTTGATTTTTCTCGCCGTGCAAAACATCGATGTTATTGCCGATACCATTTCCTGGGTAATCAATCTGATTATGCCGCTGCTGATCGGCGTTGCCTTTGCCGTCGTACTGAATGTACCGATGCGATTTTTCGAATCATTACTTTTTCGCAAGGCTAAAAAACCTATTTTCAAAAAACTTAAGAGACCACTTGCCTATATCATCTCTCTGGTGCTGATCATCGGAATTTTAGTCGGCGTTGTATGGCTGGTAATTCCCGAGCTGATTGATGCGGTCAAGGTCATCGCCCAAAGCATCATCCATTTCATCAATCAATTGACTGCTATGGATAAAGCTGAAATAGCGGAGCTTCCTTTCGGAAGTGTGTTATTAAGCACCGATTGGAGCAAGACGCTCGAAACGCTTCAGACCTGGCTCAAAAATCAAAGCGGAGCCATTATGAACACTGCAGTGGGCACCATCGGTTCTTTATTTGGCGGTATTTTCAATTTCTTTATCTCCTTTGTATTTTCCGTATACATCCTTTTCTCCAAGGACAAGCTCAAAAATCAAGCCATTCGTTTGATCCGCGCATGGCTACCCCAAAGGATCGGTGAATGGTCAATCCACGCCGCATCATTGACAAACGCCAATTTCCGCAATTTCATCTCCGGTCAGTCCATAGAAGCGGTCATTCTCGGTCTGCTTTGTATGGTTGGTATGCTGATCCTGCGCATCCCCTATGCGCCGATGGTCAGTGCATTGGTTGGCGTTACAGCTTTAATACCCGTGGTCGGAAGTTTCATCGGCGCAATTGTCGGTGGTTTTATGATCCTGACCGTCTCCCCTGTCAAAACCATTATCTTCATCGTATTTCTGTTAATCCTGCAGCAGCTTGAAGGAAACATCATCTATCCCAAAGTGATGGGCAGTCGAGTCAATCTGCCCGGGATGTGGATTCTCGCGGTTGTCACAGTCGGCGGCGGACTGGGTGGACCTGCCGGAATGCTGCTGAGTGTCCCCATCGCCTCAACCTTATACACCCTCATAAAAGAGGCTACCTTAAAACGCGAAAAAAACGAATAATTCAAAAGGAGCTGTAAAAAATCAAGTTTTTTACTGCTCCTTTTTTATCACTTCAACTTCAATCCGTCACTAAAAGCCCTTCCTACCGCCTCGCCAATGGTACGGTAAGTGTGATGCACAGGATCATAAGTAATAGGATGAAATTTTGCAAGATCAATCTTGCCGTCTTCGCCAAGAATCCCCTCATCCGCGCAGACATTGACGATCTCCCCCACCAATCTGCAGGATTCTTCATCATAAGAGATCAGTTTACATTCCAAAGCCATCGGTAATTCTTCGAAAAGAGGTGCATCAACGAACCCGCTCTTTTCAGCGTGCCAACCCGCCTTTTGGATTTTATTCGCCACATCATTGCCGGACACAACGCCGACATAATCTGCCGCCACCACATTCTCTGCGTCCGCCACACTGACTGTAAAGGCTTTGCGGGCGAGAATATTTTGAGTCGTCTTATGCTCGGGACTGATACACACAGAGATTTCAGCTTCTTCGCTGATGCCGCCCCAAGCAGCATTCATCGCATCAGGAATCCCGCCTTCATCATAAGTCCCTATGATCAACACCGGCATCGGATACAGCATCGGCTTGGCTCCAAAATTCTTTCTCATTTCCTATTTCCTCATTTCTTTTTATAATTAATTTGAATCACATCGCCGCAGCTCTTGGTCTCCGTCAAAGCGTAATCCGAAACGATGCTATCCATAAACAAAGGCTTATCCTCTGCACCTGCTACAGACGGCGCAACCACAAGGCTCAGTTCGTCAACAACGCCCGCAGGCAAAGGCATCTGCATTATAATTGCGATTGCTTTCATAATAATGCTCCACCGCTGCTTCTGCTTCAGGACGCGAAAGATAGTCTCCCGTCACCTTTCCATCGATCGACATTACCATATGGCAAATAATATAAGGTCTTTTCATTGTATCACTTCCTTTTTTGCATTTTAACACAACAATGCAAAAACTGCAACAAAAACCGGGGAGCCATCATTAAGATGACTCCTCGGTTTTCATATCTCCGTTAGCAGGGTTATCCAGTAACGCACCGCACTCTGTAAAACGCGAGCCGTGGCAGGGGCAGTCCCAAGAATGCTCCACAGGATTCCACTTCAAGGCGCAACCCAAATGCGGACAGCGTTTTTTTGAAAAGCTCAACAAATTCTTTGTTGCTTCAAAGCCATTCACAATCAATTGCGGCTTCAAAATGGATCTGGAGGGGGAAAATAATGCTTCAAATTCATTCCTTCGCCCGCTTACAAGGTCAGCCAACATCATTGCAGAAAGCATCGCCCCCGTCATTCCCCACTTATTAAATCCGCTTGCCACATATAAGTTCTTTGTGTTTTTAGAATAATGACCGATATACGGCATATCGTCAAGAGTCATACAATCCTGAGCCGCCCAGAAAAAACGCTCTTTTGCACGAGGATAATAATGATGGGCAAAGTTGCGCAATTCATTCCAATTTCCACCCTTCTGACCTGTGCGATGACCGCCTCCGCCCAGTAAAAGATACCCCTCATAATTCCTGAAAGAAAGACCGCAATTACTATCATCCACATACATCCCGTTCACATTCTGTGCATTTTCAAGAGCGATCACATAAGAGCGGTGCTGATACAGTTTTAGAAAATAACTGCCGTGCTTATTAATGAAAGGAAAGTGCGTTGCAACGATTACTTTCTCTGCATAGATTTTTGCGTGATCGGTCACAGCGACATTCCCGACCATCTCTCTCACGAAGGTGTTTTCATAGATATGAAGACCTTTGGCAATTGCTGCAGCGAATTTCAACGGATGAAACTGTGCCTGATCGCAAAACTTTACTGCTCCCGCTATGTGAATCGGCAACGGGATTTTATCAACTGCTTCGGCAGGATAACCCATCGTTAAAAGCGCATCCAATTCTTTTTCGATGCTCTGACGATCGTCCTTGGAATAAACATAGTTATCTTTACGCTCATAATCGCAGTCGATCTTCCCGCACAGTTCCGAAAAACGATCAAACGCCATTCTATTGGCTTGCAGATATCCGTACGCATCATTAATTCTATGATAAATCAACCCGTGCTGAAAGGTGATCTTTGCCGTTGTATTTCCGGTGATGCCACTGCAGATCCGATCTTTTTCCACCAATACATAATCAATTCCCTGCTGATGAAGATGATACGCCGTCAAAAGCCCTGACAATCCACCGCCGATGATCAGAACCTTTACCCTGATATCCTCCTTCAAAGAGGGAAAACGCGGCATTTCAGCCGATGCCCGCCATACCGACTGCATCATAAGTCCTGAAGATCTGCGGCAGTGATATCGTTCTCAAGATTATCTCTTGCCAGATCGGTATCAATGGTTGAAAACACCGGAGAGATTTCTCTCTCCTGCTTGATCGGAGTCGAATGGTAAACCTTCATCCAAGAACCGCTCGTCCCCGCAATAATTGGATTCATTTTTTCTTTCCCGTTTTTTGCCATTATTTATCACCTCAAATATAGCATACCCGGTTGACTTGCGATTTTTCACTTCTCGTGTTAAAATAGTATTATGAAATACGCTGATGTTATAAAAGGAAAATTTAACAGCCGTCCCAACCGCTTTATTGCCAAGGTGGATCTGGATGGCATTGAGGAGACGGTGCACGTCAAGAACACGGGGCGGTGCAAAGAACTGCTGATTCCCGGCTGCACGGTATATCTGGCAAAATCGTCAAATCCCGCACGCAAGACGAAATATGATCTGATCGGCGTGGAAAAGTTTCGAGCGGAAAAACCGCCGCTATCCGTTAATATGGATTCTCAAGCGGCAAACGATGCCGCAGAGGAATGGTTGCGAAGCGGAAACCTCTTCCCCGCAGGAGCAACTATTAAGCGAGAGGTTCGCTATAAAAATTCACGCTTTGACTTTTTCATTGAGTCCGGTGATAAAAAAGCCTTTTTGGAGGTCAAGGGGGTCACACTGGAGCAGGACGGCGTTGCTCTCTTCCCCGACGCTCCCACCGAGCGCGGTGTCAAACACATTGAAGAACTGATCTCCTCTACAAAAGAAGGCTATCGGGCATACATTCTCTTTATCGTTCAGATGAAGGAAATCCGTATTCTTCGTCCGAACGACGCCACACACCAAGCCTTTGGAGATGCATTGCGACGAGCAAAGGAGGCAGGAGTCTGCATTTTGGCAGCTGACTGCATCATTACGCCCGACACAATGACTGTAGATCAACCGCTCCCCGTGGAACTATGATTTTTCCCCAAAAACAGCGTGATGATCGGCTATAACAAGTGCAAGATGACAAAATTCTCAAAAACCGCGTTTGCACTCTTGACAATAAAAAAAGAAAACATTAAAATTTTAAAGTAAGTATAATTTAATTCAAAGGAGAAGCACGATGAAAAAACTTTACGAAGGCAAGACCAAGGACGTATTCGAGCTGGACAACGGCAATGTTATGCTGAAGTTCAAGGATGACTGCACCGGCAAGGATGGCGTATTTGATCCCGGTGAAAACACCGTCGGTCTGACGATCGAAGGCATCGGCAAGGCAAACCTGGAGACCTCTATCCATTACTTTGAGCTTTTGAAAAAAGCAGGTATTAAGACCCACTATGTCTCCGCCAATGTTGAGGATGCCACGATGGAAGTTCTTCCCGCAACCGTATTCGGTCACGGTCTGGAGGTTATCTGCCGCCTGGTCGCTACCGGAAGCTTTATCCGCAGATACGGTGAGTATATTGCAGACGGCACTGTACTGGAAGGTGGCTATGTAGAATGCACCTTCAAGAACGACGCAAAGGGCGATCCTCTGGTAACCAGCGAAGGTCTGGCTGCACTGGGTGTTATGTCTCCCGAGATGTTTGAAAGTATGAAGGAGCAGACCCTCAAGATCACCAAGATCGTTGCAGACGACCTGAAGTCCATCGGTCTGGACCTTTGGGATATCAAGTTTGAATTCGGCTATAATAACGGCGAAGTCATCTTGATCGATGAGATCGCATCCGGCAATATGCGCGTCTATAAGGGCGACACCATTGTGGAGCCTGTAGAGCTAACCAAGCTGATCCTCAATCGATAACAAATTTAAAACCGGAAGGTTATTTCCTTCCGGTTTTTTTGTTTGATTTTTTGGCATAATGCTTTTGCGGTTGCTTACGAGGGGTTATCTTTCCGCCCAGCAATGCGCGCTGCGCCTTTTTCTCTGCAGGGTCGGTAGCCACATAAACCTTTTTACCGCTGAAAGGATCAAGCCCTGCATAGTACATCACCGTGGCGGCAGTGCCGGGAGTGGGATAAAAATCCTGCACTTGCTCGGAACGAAGGTGATTCTGCTTCATATAGCGGGCAAGCCGCTCGGCGCTTTTCATAGAAGATCCGGGATGGGAGGACATCAAATAAGGCAACACATACTGCTCCAATCCGGACTTTTTACTGGCTGCATTAAATCTATCTACAAATTTCTCATAGACCTCATAGGGCGGTTTCCCCATCAAGCTCAATACTTCGGGGCAGATATGCTCGGGCGCAGTACGAAGCTGACCCGAAACGTGACGCTTTGCCAGTACCTCGATAAATTGCCCGCCATAGGCACGATCTGCCATCACATAATCGTGACGGATACCCGAGCGGACAAACACCTTCTTCACGCCCTTGACCGCCGATGCGCGACGCAGAAGCTCAATATATTCGCTATGGTCCTTAATCAGATTGGGGCACGGCTGAGGCGTAAGACAGCGTCGGTCGGCGCAGACCCCTTTCTTCCCTTCGGCAACGGCTTTACAAGGGCCTTCTCGAAAATTGGCGGTGGGTCCCCCTATATCGTGAATATAGCCTTTGAAGTCGGGCAAGCTCGCCAGCAATTCCACCTCTTCCACCACAGACTCTATACTGCGGGAGGTAACGGCTCTCCCCTGATGGTAAGCAATAGCGCAGAAGGCGCATCCACCAAAGCAACCCCGATTATGGGTGACCGAAAATTCCACCTCCGCCAAAGCAGGAACGCCCTCCTTGCCGTAGCTTGGGTGCGGCTTACGAGTATAGGGGATTTTCGCCAGATCATCCAATTCGGCGGTATTGAGCGGTGCAGAAGGCGGGTTTTGGACCAAAAGCCCCTCGTCATAGCGCTCACACAGCGTCTTTCCTGCTATAGGGTCACAATTCTGATATTGTATTTTAAAGGATGCGGCATACTTTTCCTTATTCGAGGAAACCTGCGAATAATCCGGAAGCATAACGGTAGCACCCTTGGGTTTATAAGCACGCTCAACAAAAACAGCCGTTCCTGCCACATCACGAATCTTATGAATCGGGATTCCCCGATCCAAGAGTTCTGCGATCCGCAAGATCGAGCGCTCTCCCATTCCGTAGCATAAGATATCCGCACTACTATCCACCAAAATACTTTTACGGATCTTATTATCCCAATAATCATAATGGGCAAACCGCCGAAGAGAAGCCTCGACGCCTCCGATCACAATCGGTATATCGCCATAAGCTTCCCGGATACGATTACAGTAAACGATCACTGCCCGATCGGGGCGTTTGCCGATTTTTCCGCCGGGTGAATAATAGTCCCGATCACGCCGCCGCTTGGCGACGGTATAGTTTGCCACCATTGAATCCACATTTCCCGCATTTACCAAAAAAGCAAGACGGGGCGCACCAAGACGCTGAAAATCCGCAGTAGAACGGTAATTCGGTTGCGGTATGACGGCAACAGAAAAACCCGCCCGCTCCAAGACACGACCGATGATCGCCGTACCGAAGGAGGGGTGGTCAATATATGCATCGCCGCTGACGATGATAAAATCTGGTTGCTCGATCCCCAGAGCGTCCAGCTCCTTACGGGTGATGGGCAACGGATGTTTTGCAAGTTCCATATTTTTTACCTCTATAGATATTTTACTTTAAATGGGGTGGAAAAGTCAAGGCAGATGTGTTAGAATGAAGATATGAAACTGATCGTACCGAATTATTATGACAAATTCAAATGTATTGCCGACCAATGCAAGCATAACTGCTGCATCGGCTGGGAGATCGATATCGACGAGGATACCTATGCCCTTTACCGCAGCATTCCGGGAAACCTTGGTCAGCGGCTATCCCAATATATCTCGGCGGAAGGATCGCCGCATTTTATATTGGGCAAAGAGGAACGATGCCCGTTTTTAAACGACTGCAACCTCTGCGATATAATCACCGAGCTGGGCGAGGATGCTTTATGCGATATCTGCGCCGACCATCCCCGCTTTCGCAATTACCTCAGCGACCGCGTCGAAATGGGGATCGGACTTTGCTGTGAGGCTGCGGGAGCACTGATCCTTACCTGTCGGGAAAAGGTCACCTTGATCACCTTGGAAGATGACGAAAAAAAGGAATCTGCCGACGAGTGCTTTCTCGCACTACGGGAGAAGATCTTCGCCGTTTTACAGAATCGCGCCATATCAATTTATGATCGCATTTCAGAGATGCTGGCTCTTTGCAAAAGTGAAGTTCCCGCAAAAAAATGGATAGCGATCTATAAAGAATTGGAGCGGTTAGATCCAAAATGGGATAAATATCTGGACAAAGCAGATCTCACCGCCCGTCTCTCCGAAGAATGGGCTCTCCCCTTGGAGCAGCTTGCCGTCTATTTTACCTATCGGCATCTTTCCGGGGCTTTAGAAGACGGGCTTCTTACAGAGCGTGCCGCATTTATTGCATTGAGCGTTCAAATCATCACTGCCATTGCCGCCACCGAAGAAATCCAAACCATTGAAGGCTTGGCAGAAATTGCCCGTCTCTACTCCGCGGAAATTGAATACTCCGATGAAAACATTGAGATTCTTTTAAATAAGCTCACTGCAAAGTGAGCTTATTTTTTATTCCTTCCTGCAAAGGCTGATCAATGACGGCAAGCATATCGAAATTCCTTTTAACGCTCTCGAAACCGAGTTTTTGAAATAAATAGCGTCCCCGTAAGAGCTCTCTTACGGGGACAAATAGTTATATGGGCAATCTTTTGCGCATAGGCTTGTATTAAAAAAGCACTGTACAAAGGAGTAGTCCATGAAAACAGCAAAAAAACGGATGGGACTGACCGAAGAGCAGGTACGCGCCTCTCGCAAAGAGCACGGCTCAAACACCATCTCAAAAAAGAAACGCAAAAGCTTTTTTATGCAGTTTCTCAGCAGTTTTGGCGATCCCATTATTAAAATTCTTTTAGTTGCTCTGGGGGTCAATATCCTCTTTCTGTTTCAGGATGCAGATTGGTTTGAGGCAGTTGGCATCGCTATCGCCATCTTCTTGGCCACTTTTATCTCCACCCTCTCGGAATACGGCAGCGAGTCTGCTTTTTTGGAGCTGCAACGAAGTGCGGCAGATATCACCTGCCGTGTGCAACGGGCAAAGGGAATTTCTGCAGTACCGATTGCCGAGCTGGTGGTAGGAGATCTGGTTTTGCTTCAGGCTGGCGAGAGGATTCCTGCAGACGGGATTCTCCTTTCCGGCAATCTGACCGTGGATCAATCTGCACTGAACGGAGAAAGCGCAGAGGCAGAAAAACAGCCGCAAAATCACCGCCCTCCAAACTGGGATCTAACCAACAGAAACCAACTCTTTCAAGGATGTGTCATCACCTGTGGAGAAGGAATGATGGAAGTCCGGCGAGTCGGCGATCAAACGTTTTACGGTCATATGGCAAAGGATATGCAAGAGGATACGCCGGAAAGTCCGTTAAAGCAACGCCTCAACGGACTTGCGAAATCCATCAGTCTATTGGGATATATCGCCGCCGCGCTTATTGCCTTTGCCGACCTTTTCAATAGCTTTATCATTGACAACGGCTTCGACCTATCCCTTGCCGCGGCTGATTTTTCTCATCCGATGATCTGGTTTCCCCGTATCCTGCACGCGTTGACGCTGGCGACGGCAGTTGTTGTTATGGCAGTGCCGGAAGGGTTGCCTATGATGATCACCGTTGTACTCTCCTCCAATATGCTCCGAATGCTCAAGGATCAAGTGATGGTCCGCAAGCTGGTGGGTATCGAAACCTCCGGAAATCTGAATATCCTTTTTGCCGATAAAACCGGCACGCTTACCAAGGGAAAACTGCAGGTAGTCCGTATTTTGGAGGGTGGCGGAAAAACCGTTGACAGCGTCAGAAAATGCAGTCCTGCAATACGAGAACTGCTGGAACTTTCAGCACTCTACAATACCGGCTGCACTCTATCAAACGGACGTCCTTTGGGCGGAAACGCCACAGATCGGGCACTACTGGAAAGCGTATTACCCATTGACTCTAAAAAATTCAGCTATTCCGTGAAAAATCGCATTCCCTTTGATAGTGCGTATAAATTCTCTGCCGCACAGATCTGCGGTGCAGCGGCATACATTTTAGTCAAGGGTGCACCGGAAAAAATACTGAACGGCTGTCGTTTTTACTTGGACGAAAAAGGAGAAAGACGCCCGATTTCTTTTGAAAAAATGGAGTCCCAGCGTCAATTGCTTTCCTCAAAGGCAATCAGGATGCTCGCCATTGCCCACTCTCCCACCCCGATCACTTCCGAAAGCAGTTTAAAAAATATGACCTTGATTGCTATGGTCGGGATCCGAGATGACATCCGCAAGGAGGTGCCTGCCGCCATTTCAGAGGTACAAAAGGCAGGGGTACAAGTGGTAATGATGACCGGCGACAGCAAAGATACCGCTATTGCTATCGCCCGCGACGCAGGTCTTTTAAAAGGGCAAGCCGACAAGCAGGTATTTACAAGCAGTGAGCTTGCGGCAATGACAGATCGGCAAGTGATGGATCTGCTGCCCGATCTGCGGGTGGTGGCGCGGGCACTCCCCACGGATAAAAGCCGATTGGTACGGCTGGCGCAAACGCAAGGATTTGTGGCAGGAATGACAGGTGACGGTATCAACGACGCTCCTGCCCTCAAACGGGCAGATGTGGGCTTTGCTATGGGAAGCGGCACAGAGGTGGCAAAAGAAGCGGGCGATAT
>JAZQAQ010000177.1:0-10420 GCA_045545255.1 Eubacteriales bacterium
GCCACATTGACTGCATCCTGACCGGTCATCGCGTCCACAACGAGGAGAATTTCCTGGGGTTTAACCTCCGACTTAATGTCGGAAAGTTCCTTCATCAGATCATCGTCGATATGCAGACGACCTGCAGTATCCAGAATGACCAGATCATTGCCGTGCTTTTTAGCGTGTGCAATCGCTTCTTTCGCAATGCGGACGGTATTTTTTTCGCCTTCGATCTTAAAGACCGGGACTTCAACGCCTTGCCCTACGATCTCCAGCTGAGTAATGGCGGCTGGTCGATAAACGTCGCAGGCGACCAAGAGTGGTCTGCGACCTTTCTTTTTAAAGTGACCCGCAAGCTTGCCGCTTTGGGTGGTTTTACCGGTACCCTGCAGACCGACCATCATTATGATCGTCGGGGGATTGGACGCCATTTTTATCGTTGCGGTTTCGGAACCCATCAATGCGGTCATTTCCTCATTGACGATTTTAACAACCTGCTGAGCAGGAGTCAGGCTTTCCAAAACATCGTTGCCGACGCAACGCTCGGATACTTTGCTGATAAATTCTTTTACAACCTTGAAGTTAACATCTGCCTCCAAGAGCGCAAGCTTGATTTCACGCATAGCGGTCTTGACATCGGCTTCGGTCAGGTGACCGTGCTGACGGAGATTTTTAAAGGCTCTTGCAAGTTTTTCGCTTAATCCTTCAAATGCCATTCCGTCACTCCTGTTCCTCAAAGCTGCTTGCGATGCTGATGATCTCATCGGCAAATTGATTGATCTCGGGAGTCTTTTGGTGCCGATTATTGAAATCACGAATATTCATCGCAAGATTTGCGATCTGCTCCATCTGATCTTCCAGTCCGGCATAACGCTTGAAAAAGCCAAGTCTTGCCTCGGTCTCTGCCAGAAATTGCTCGCCGCGCTTGATATTATCGCGGACACCCTGACGGGTAATTTTCATATGCTGCGCAATTTCGGAGAGGGAAAGATCTTCGTTATAATACAGTTCCAGCGCATCCTTCATTTTGGGCGCCAGAATATTGCCGTAAAAATCGATCAGCAGGGAAAAATGCAGGTCTTTCACTGTGTTTTTTCACTCCTTAAAACTGATGTAAAGAAAATTACTTTACACATTATAATAGATAACGACGGATTTGTCAAGAGAAAATACATAAATTTATCTGAAATCTGTCATTTTATAGTGATATTTCTTGACACGGGATAAAACTGTGGTATACTTTAATAGAAAAGCGATGACGAAAAATCCCGCTTCTTCGGCTGCATACAGAGAAAAAGGCGTATGGTGAGAGCCTTTGGCAGAAGGGTTAGCGGCGGCTGTTTTTCCGAGCTGTACCGTAGGGTCGGCGTTAACGATCAAGAAATGAGTGGCACTTTCGGTGCAATCAGGGTGGTACCGCGGAATTTTCCGTCCCTGCTTGGTCTGAGGGTGCTTTTATATTTTTGAAGGAGAAGAATTTATGAAGTACATGGGTTTGAATGAGATCAGAGAAAAGTATCTTTCTTTCTTTGAGTCAAAGGGGCATCTGCGCCTTAATAGCTTTTCTCTGGTGCCGAATAATGATAAGTCGCTCTTGCTGATCAATTCAGGTATGGCACCGATGAAAAAGTATTTTACCGGCGAGGTAACTCCGCCTTGCAATCGTGTAACTACCTGCCAGAAATGTATCCGTACTCCTGATCTGGAGCGTGTGGGTCATACTGCGCGTCACGGCACCTATTTTGAAATGCTTGGTAACTTTTCTTTCGGCGATTATTTCAAAGAGCAGGCAATTGCTTGGGCTTGGGAATTCTTGACCGAAACGATGGAAATTCCCGGTGAGCTGCTCTGGCCCTCCATTTATGAGAGCGATGACGAAGCCTATGCGATCTGGAAGGATCAGATCGGTGTGCCCGAGGAGCGTATTGTTCGCTTGGGTAAGGCAGATAACTTCTGGGAGCACGGTACAGGTCCTTGCGGTCCTTGCAGTGAGATCTATTTTGATCGCGGCGAGAAGTACGGCTGCGGCTCTCCTGATTGTAAGCCCGGCTGCGATTGTGATCGCTATATGGAGATCTGGAATAATGTTTTCTCTCAATTTAATAATATGGGCGACGGCACTTATACCGAACTGGAGAATAAAAATATTGACACCGGTATGGGTCTGGAGCGTCTCGCTTGCGTTATGCAGGGCGTAGATAATATGTTTGAGGTAGATACTATTCGTAATATTCTTGACCGCGTTTGCGCATTGGCAAATGTCACTTACGGCGTGGATGCGAAGAAGGACATTTCTATCCGCGCTATCACCGACCATGCCCGTGCATCTACCTTTATGATCTGTGACGGTATTATCCCTTCTAACGAGGGACGCGGCTATGTACTGCGTCGTCTGATCCGTCGCGCCGCACGCCACGGAAAGCTGCTGGGCATCAACGACGCGTTCCTGCCGGAGCTTTGTGATGTGGTTATCCGTGAGAATAAGGATGGCTATCCCGAACTGGTCGAGAAGGAAAGCCTGATCAAAAAAGTAATCTCCTATGAAGAAGCCTCCTTTGCAAAGACCATAGATCAAGGTCTTGCTATTCTGGAGGAGCTGACCGCAGGCGGCGGTACTCTTTCCGGGCAGGATGCTTTTAAACTTTATGATACCTATGGATTCCCCCTTGATCTTACCCGTGACATTCTGGAAGAAAAAGGAATGAAGGTGGATGAAGAGGGCTTTGCCAAGCTGATGGAGGAGCAGCGCATCAAGGCGCGTACCTCCCGTAAGGCTGCTGATGCAGAGTCCTGGAAGAGCGATGGCGTTTCTCTTGACGGTATCGATGCTACCGCATTCCTTGGATATCAGCAGGATGTTGCCAACGCTGAAATCTTAGCACTGGTTACTGACGGTGAGCGGAAGGATACCGTCCTCGAAGGCGAGAAAGTGATCGTTATCCTTGATAAGACCCCCTTCTATGGTGAAGGCGGCGGTCAGGTGGGGGATAGCGGTGTGATCACCTGCGGTGAGTCCCGCCTTTTGGTGGAAAATACCACCAAAAACGCCTCCGGTGTCTTTATGCACTGCGGTGTGCTGGAAAACGGTGCTTTGAGTGTTGGGGATAAGGTAGAGGCTGCCATCGATGGTGAGCGTCGCTCTGCCATTCGCCGTAACCATACCGCTGCCCATCTGCTGCAGGCAGCTCTTCGTGAGGTTCTGGGTAACCACGTTGAGCAGGCAGGTCAGTTGGTTAATGACCACGCCGTTCGTTTTGACTTCACTCATTTTTCTGCGATGACAACCGATGAATTGCAGGCGGTTGAGAGTCGTGTAAATCAGATCATCCTCAGTGGTATTGAAGTACTGAATTATGAGACCGGCATTGAGGAAGCGCGTGCCAAAGGTGCTATGGCACTCTTTGGTGAGAAGTACGGTGATCGTGTGCGTGTTGTGGAGATTCCCGGCGCATCCATTGAGCTTTGCGGTGGTACACACGTGCAGAATACCGGCAAGATGGGTCTCTTTAAGATTATCAGTGAAAACGGCGTTGCTTCCGGTGTCCGTCGTATTGAGGCAGTGACCGGTCAGGGCGTTTTGGATCTCTTGAACCACTATCAGCAGGAGATTGCCGATGCCGCCGCTGCTTTGAAATGTAATTCTGCCCAAAATCTGCTGCCCAAGTGCCGCTCTTTGATGGATGAAGTAAAGACCCTGAATCAGGCACTCGCTGCCGCAAATAAGAAGATGGCGGAGCAGCAGTCCGGATCTATGTTTGATAATGCAGTTGAGGTGGATGGTATCCGTATCGTTACCGCCTCCCTGAAGGACGGCGATGTAAAGACTCTGCGCGAGCTGGGTGATGACCTGAAGGCAAACAACAGTAATTTCGTGGCAGTTCTTGCAAATGTTAGCGGTGATAAGGGAAATCTTTTGACCGTTTGCAGCAAGGAAGCTATTGAAAAGGGCGTTGCTGCAGGAAAACTTGTCAGCTTGGTTGCCGGTGTCACCGGCGGTAAGGGCGGCGGCAAGCCCGATAGTGCTATGGCAGGTATGGGTGATACTTCCAAGGCGGAAGAGGCTCTTGGTCAGGTCGTTAACTTCGTGACTGAGATGATGAAGTGAGGGAAATAAAATGAATGATTGCATTTTTTGCAAAATTGCAGCAGGGGAGATTCCCTGTAATAAGGTCTATGAGGACGATCAGGTGATCGCTTTTTACGACCTTAATCCTATGGCAAAGGTACATATTTTGGTCATCCCCAAGATGCATATCGCGAATGTACTGGAGATCGACGAGAACAACAGCGCAGTTGTTGCTCATATTTTTGAGGCGATCGCCAAGATTGCAAAGGAACTGAAATTGGAAGAAGGCTTCCGTGTTGTCAGCAATTGCAACGCCTATGCGGGTCAGAGCGTATTCCATCTGCATTATCATATCTTGGGCGGCGAACAGCTTTCTATGGAAATGTGTTGAGGAGGTTTCAATGAATACTTATAAATTGAAGGTTGCCGGCTTGGAGCGAGATTTGCCCATCTGTCCGGTGAATGAACATTTGGATATCGCAGCATTTGTTATTTTTGGCGATGTGGAGTTGACAGAAGCTTGTGCGCGTGATCTGATCAAAAAGATGCCTCCTCACGATGTGATGATTACTGCCGAGTCTAAAGGAATTCCCTTGATTCACGAAATGGCGCGGCAGACAGGGGAGAATCGCTATATTCTTGCCAGAAAAGCGCCCAAGCTTTATATGAAAGACGTATTTACTGTTGAGGTAAATTCCATTACTACCGACCATAAGCAGATCCTCTGCATTGACGGTGAAGATGCAGAAGCGATGCGCGGAAAGCGGGTTGTGATTGTGGACGACGTGATCTCTACAGGAGAATCTCTGCGTGCATTGGAACAGCTTGTGACCGCTGCAGGCGGTGAGATCGTGGCAAAAATGGCAATCCTCGCCGAAGGCGATGCCAATGATCGTGACGATATCATCACCCTCGCTCCTTTGCCCTTGTTCTTTAAATGAGAAAAAGAGGCTGTAAAAAACTCACGTTTTTTACAGCCTTTTTTATACTTTTCTGATGATACCCATAGGCGTTTGCTGCCCGCTTTGTCCAAGGGGATTATCGCGTAAAATACGGGCATAATGCGCCCGATCCATTGAAGAATCCGAGATTCCGAGGATGACACCGTCAATATCGTTAATATCTACGATGCAAGCTTTATGACCGATTCGTTGGCTGATCCTTGCCGCTACTTGATCCGGATCATTGGGTGCCAAAACGACGTAGTTATTGTAGGGCGGTATGGTGCAGGGGCAGGGACCGTCAATAGAACGAGCGTCGGATCCGGCAATTTGATAAAAGACTCCACGCTTTCCAAACATCTTGCCGAGTGCCGAGAAAAATGCTGCATTTAATATTTTGATCGTTCCGCATTCCTGCAGTGCCATTTCCATTGTTTCCGGGATGCTGAGTCCGATTCCATATGGGGATTTATACACAAATTTGCAAAGAAATTTAGCAAGTGGACGCGGATGGATTTCCTGCATCGGAATTGCACGCTTTTGGGTGCAGGCAACGCACTTTTCGGAGACGAATAAAACATCATCTTCTTTTAGTATTCCTCTGGTGTATTCATCACAAACATCTTCGATCCGATCTCTGTCTGTAATAATATGCGTTTTAATTGGCAGACGGCGGTAAGCAATGCCATCCGCTTCAATGATTTCTCTTTTTCCTTGATTAGGTTTCAGTTCAGCCATTTTGGTGCCTCCGTTTTGAAAAAGTGAGAAACCTCACCAATACAATTTTTGCACCATTTGATGTGAAATATACCTGTATGTAAGAAAAAATGCGATGCTCAATCGAGCATCGCATTACCGATAAGTCCATTCTCATCTTCGCCGATGATACGGATTTTAACGGGGTGATTGATTAATGTGCCCTTCCAACGGACAGGACAGTAGTTTTCTGTAAAACCGTGTAAGAAGCCATCCTTCTCTTCTTCGGGAAGAGCAATTTGCAAACTTCCGATCATCTTTTTCCAAAAGGTGCGACGGCAAGCAAATTCAACTGCCTCCATTCTCTTTACTCGCTCTGCTTTAGTTGCTTTGGTATGCTGACCTGTCATAGCAGCGGCTCGGGTGCCTTGGCGAGGAGAGTAGGGGAAGATGTGAATTTTGGAAAAACCGATTTTTTCGGCGAAAGCAAGGCTTTCTTCGAAATCCGATTCTGTTTCGCCGGGAAACCCGACGATGATATCGGTTGTGACAGAGCAGTTTGGAAAGGTGGCACGCAAAAGATTTACTGCGTTGCTGAATTCTTCAGTGGTGTAGTGGCGGTTCATAGCACGCAGAGTATGATCGCATCCACTCTGCAGAGATAAATGAAAATGAGGGCAGAGCTTTTTGATTTTGGATATTTCACTTAAAAAAGAAGGTTGAATAATACGCGGCTCAAGAGAGCCCAGTCGGATTCGGTCAATTCCTTCTACGCTCGCAACTGCGGAGATCGCTTTTTCCAGGCAGGGGGAACCGTTTTCTTTTCCGTAGGATGCTAAATGGATTCCGGTCAGGATGATTTCGTGATACCCTGCGGAAGCAAGGGCTTCGGTTTCTTTGAGAATGACGTCGATTGGCTTGGATCGAATTCTGCCGCGTGCGAAGGGGATAAGACAGTAGGAACAGAAATTCTCGCAACCATCTTCGATTTTTAAAACTGCGCGATTTTTCTCGCCAAAGGAGTGTATTTCCTCTTTCTCCAGTGTGCCGCAGTTGTCCACATCAACGATTTGTGTTTTCTCTTGTCGAAATTTGTTGATATAGGTGAGTATATCCTTGCGGTTAGAGGTGCCGATCACGATATCTACGCCATCCAATGCCGCAGCTGCGCGGGGTGCAACTTGCGAAAAACAGCCGCAGACAACGAGAATGCTGTCCGGATGGTTGCGTTTGGCACGGGAGATCATCTGGCGGGATTTTTTATCAGAAATCTGGGTGACGGTGCAGGTATTGATGATGTAAATATCTGCTGCATCGTCAAATGGGACCGTTTGGTAGCCTGCTTGCTCCAACCGATCCCGCATAATCTGTGTATCGTATTGATTGACCTTACAGCCAAGGGTATAATATGCCGCTTTCACGCTAAAATGCTCCGCCTTTATATAGAATGTAACCATCATAGCAAAAAAATGCTATAATTTCAAGGGATTTTTTCTATTTGGGTATTGACTTTTCAAAAATCGACTGCTATAATAATTAAGCATTTACGCGAGAGTGGCGGAACTGGCAGACGCGCACGTTTGAGGGGCGTGTGGTTAACACCGTACGGGTTCAAGTCCCGTCTTTCGCACCAAAAATAAACCACCCGAGCGGGTGGTTTATTTTTTTGTTAAAATCTTGCATTGAGGTCGAAGTATGAATAAAACGATCAAACGCGGGCTTTTGGAAACGCACGCTTTTCATAAAAATGAAGTGCCTATCATTATGTATTCTAATGTTAGAAAGTATAAAAACGTTCCGTTTCTGATCAATAAACATAACGATTTGGAACTTTTGTTTGTTGAGGACGGAAGAATTGAAATGCATTTGGATGATGCGGTATTTTATGCTGAAAAAGGGGATATCATCGTTGCAAATAATAATGTTTTGCACAATATCGTACCGATGACCGAATCTGTTTTCTATGAATGTATCATTTTTGACCGTGATTTTTGCGAGCGATATGGTTTTTCCATCGAAAAGAATCATATTCAGGAGATTATAAAGGATTCGGAGCTCTTTGATCTGATGTACCGTATCAAATCGAGAATGGGGAAGAGACGGCAAGGCTTTTATGTTGCCGAGGTGACGATCGAGGTGCTGCGGATGCTGCTGATTCTGTTTCAAAAGTATGCAACGGTGAAATCGACGCTTGAAATGACGGGAAGTCGCTTGATGGTAGAGAAGGGACTGGAATATATTCACGAGCATTTTTGTGAGCAGATCGATGTTGATGCCGTTGCGCATTACTCCGGCTATAGCAAGTATTATTTTTGCCGTAGATTTAAAGAAATTACGGGATGTACGGTAAATACTTATATCAATATGCAAAGGGCGACCTACGCGAAGGAATTGCTGTCAGAGCTGAATATGAACATAAGCGAGGTTGCGTCGGAGTGTGGGTTTAATAATATTCCGTATTTCGCACAGATCTTTAGGCGTTATGTGGGAGTCTCTCCCTCTGAATTTAAAAAAAGAATGAAGAAACCCCTGCGATGATTCGCAGGGGTTTAGTTGTAGTTTATCTGGACAGGGTATAAACTTCCACTTCCCAAGGTTGCCACTCGGTGCGCCCTTCGATGGAGGGCTCCAAGATTTCACGGTTGGTCAAAATTCTCTTCCACTGTTTGCCCACGATCTCGTCGGGGATCTGTACAGGAACCGTGTTATTTGAATAATTGGCGATGACCAGCAGCGTTTCTCTGGCGCATTTTCTCAGGTAGACGATCATTTCGGGATGTCCGTCTAAGAGGAATTTCAGCTCGCCGTCGATGATGGCGGGATGCTCCTGACGCATCGCGGTCAATTTTTGATAATAAGCAAAGATGGAGTTTTCGGAAGCTCTGTCTTTGGCAAGGTTAACCTCCTTGTAGTTCGGATTAACTTTAATCCAGGGTTTTCCGTCAGAGAAACCTGCATTCAAGGAGTCGTCCCATTGATAGGGGGTGCGGGCGTTATCGCGGCTACCGGCAGCGGCTTTGTCCAAGGCATCTGCGGGATCGATGCCATTTTCGACCATTGAATGATAGCTGCCGAGGGTATAGCAACAGTTATAGTCTTCAATGGAAGAGAAACGGACATCGGTCATACCGATTTCCTCGCCCTGATAGACGAAGGGAGTGCCGGGAGTGGTGTGGAGAAGCGTAGCTAACAGCTTTGCGGCTTCTACACGGTGTTCTTTATCATTACCGAATCTGGAGACTTGGCGACGGCTGTCGTGGTTGGACATATACTGAACGGGCCAAGCGTTATGCTCCATAACAGAAGCCCAGTTTTTTTGCACAGTGCGGTAGTTGATGGCGTCTTTACATTTGCCGATCTCAAAATGATAAACCGTACTTAATTCTTCGCGGGATTCGCAGATATAATCCAGAGCATTGGTGGTTGCCTTGACGCCGCTGCCTTCTCCGACGGTGAAGCAGTCGCGGGGACCAAAGACTTCCTTGTTGAGCTCGTGAATAATTTGATGGATCCCGTCGATATTGGTACACATAGACCGATCCATAATGAAACCGTTACGGTCATAGTTGGGGTTGGGGGCTTTGGTGCTGTCGGGGAAGCCGGGGGTCTTTTTGAACTGAGTAAATACATCCAGTCGGAAGCCGTCTACGCCCATATCCAGCCACCAATGAAGCATATTATAGATTTCCCTTCTCAAAGGCTCATACTCCCAGTTGAGGTCGGGCATTTTGGAGGCATACTGATGGAGATAATATTCTCCGGTCAACTCATCATAGGTCCAGGCTGAGCCATTTCCCTCGTGGAAATAGTTGCCCCAGTTATTGGGTTCGGAACCGTCTGCTTTGGGTGGCTGCCATATGTAATAGTTGCGATAGGGGTTATCCTTGGATTTTCTGGACTCTTGGAACCACTTATGTTCGTCGGAGGAATGGTTGAGTACCATATCCATAACGATGCGGATCCCCATTCCGTGTGCCATATCGAGCAGTTCCTTGAAATCATCCAAGGTTCCGTAGGCAGGATCGATGTTCTGATAGTCGGCAACATCATAGCCGTTATCCACTTGGGGAGAGGTATAAATGGGGGTGAACCAAATGCAGTTGATGCCGAGATCCTTTAAAACGGGGAGCTTGGACATAACGCCCTTTAAGTCGCCGATGCCATCGCCGTCAGAATCGCAAAAGCTTTTACAGTAGATTTCATATACGATCGCTTCTTGCCACCATTTCTTTTTCATTTTAGTTTATTCCTTTCGATATGTTTTATGGTTTGATTTAATTATATTGCGGATATGTGTAAAAGTAAAGGGCTAATTTTGCCAAAAACGATCAATATATTGCTTTTTACTCGTGTTTGACTATTCTTTGAATATGTGATATAATTCATATATCAATGTGGAAGAGGAGACGAAGATGAATATTGGAATCAAAAATGAACTGGCACTTTGCGTAACCGATGACCTTACGGCGAAAAAAATGGGGAGCGGTACGTTGGAGGTATATGCTACTCCGGCGATGATCGCACTAATGGAACGGACTGCCGCAGAGAGTGTGGAGCAGCTTTTAGGCGAGGGTAAAACCTCTGTCGGCATAAAAATTGATGTGGAGCACCTTGCTGCAACTCCTGTTGGGATGAATGTGACTTGCAAAAGCGAGTTGACTGCAGTGCAAGACCGCAAGTTGACTTTTGCTATTGAGGCATATGATGATGCGGGTTTGATCGGGAAAGCATATCA